>PMJN01000387.1 GCA_003157445.1 Micrococcales bacterium | reverse complement strand
GGGTTCCGTAACCAGGACAACTACGAAAGGCGCATCATGTTGCACAGCGCAGCCCACCGGGCCGCGTGAACCAACAGCGGTCGAGGTCGACCCCGCTCAAGTACCGAGAGCCGACAAAGCGGGAGTGATCCGGTTTGTCAATCGCCAGACTGCTCAAGAAGTCCGGCTCCCATCAGTGGCCCGAAGCCGATCGCAAGCGAGGCCGTTGCATCAGCCCGGGAGGATGTTGATGACTCTGGCCAGCACCACCACGAGCACGGAGAGGGAGATCACCGACTGCATCGCCATCAGCCCCTTCGCGCGACCCACCAGCGGCATGGTGTCGGTGGGACTGAAAGCGAGCGCACTGGTGAACGCGAGGTAGACGTAGTCGTGGAACCGGGGTTGCCACCCTGGGGCGGCGAGCCCATTTGTAACGGTCTGTGGGAACTGAAAGTCGGGGTAAGGCACTGGGTCCAGGATGCGGCCGGACGGACCACCACTATCGAGCTGCCAATAGAGCAGCCCGAAGGTGATGACGTTCGTGATCAACACGATAGCCCCCGCAACCAGCAGTCGGTTGGCGGTCAATGGGCTTCCATCGACTTTGCCACCGTTAAGAACAAGCAGGACGAGTCGGATCGTAGCCAAGGCGTTGGCAAGGATGAGAAGGCCGAAGAGAAACAGCACGAATGGGCGGGCGCCACGCGGGACAGGCCCTGGTTTTGCCGCAATGATGAACATGGCCAGGAAAGCGACCCCCTCCATCATCGGGACAAGCAGCGGAGGACCCACCCGGTCGCGAGCCGGTACGAGAACCTGAGGCAGGATGACCACAACGATGCACGCCAGAGGCCACGTGTAGCTTTCCGGCGTCCGCGTCGATTCCGTGCGGGCCGAGTCATCGGTGGGTTGGGGATCAGGTTCGGCACTCATCGGCGATGCACCCCTCCCTGGTTACCGGCGGCTGGCGACAGCACGCGGCTGCTTGGCCATCACCTTCTCAGCCCAGGTTATCGAAGCCTTCATCAGTGGCGGATGAATTGGTGCTCGGCCGATGATGTCCCGCAGAGCGAAGCTGGACGACAGCGCTGACTCAGCTCGCCGGCGCCGGTGGCCGAATGAAGACGATACGACCCTCGCACCGGCAGTTCTTGCTTCGAGCAAGTTGCCCCTGGAGGGCCTTGTCCTTCCGCCCTGCCGGCGTGGCTGGTCGCTATCCGGCTCGCCGTGGCCCCTGCGGGTGGATGCCATTGCGGAGATGGCCCGCGCAACCCAGTGGGGCCTTCGCAACGCGCCGATCACATTGCCGCGCAGGTCATCCCTTCAACCCCCGTGACGACCTGCTTCAGGGCGCGAGTCGCGCCCTCACAGACCGAACAGCTCCCAGGCAGCGCGGCCGAGCTCGCCGTTTTCGTCAAGGCGAAGAGCGGACTTGGGGGCGTGCAAGATCCCCCCCACCAGGCGATGGCTCATCTGGTCGACAAGGGCACGATCCTGCTCGGACAGACTGGGGAGTCGACGCACAAGCCATGCCATCTCGCTGCATCGGCGCGCCTCAGCCGCATCTGTCATCGCCTGGATCGCCGGCAGAAAGTCTCGCGATCGTAGCCACCGGCAGTACTCGCCTCCCGACTCGGTGACCAGCGTCTCCAGCCGGCCTCGTAGTCCATCGGCCAGCTCGACCTGGGGTCCCCAGGCCAGGTCGTCGATGGACACGAACCGGTCCCCCAGCTGGGCCTGCAAGGTCTGCGAGACCGCAGGCGGCGAAGACAGGTCCACCACGGTCGTGCCGCTTTCGACCAGACGCGCCGCGTCCTGCGGGTGGACCGCCCATTTACCGGACACGGCGACGACTGCGCCCACGAATGGCCCAAGGGTGCCATCCGAGGGCGCATCAACCGTCTTGCCGCCTATGTGACGGGCCAGGGTCGCGGCTCGTTCGGAAGTCCTGTTGGTGATGGTGACCTGCGCCCCGCGCCGGGCTGCTGCCTGGGCGGTCAGCCGGCTCATACTGCCCGCTCCGACGATCAAGATCGGCTGATCGAGCAGCGATCCTGCCACGCGCTCAATCTCGTCCAGAGCGACATCGCCCAAGGACCGCGGCGACCCGGCGAACCATCCGTGGGCGCGCCTTCCAGCATTCAGTGCGACCTGAAACAACCGGTCAAGCACTGGGTCCAGGGGCCGCGCGGCATGACGCACGGAGTAGGTCTCGCGCACCTGATGGAGGATCTGATCCTCGCCCAGGACCGCGCTGTTCAGACCACATGCCACGTTGATGAGGTGGCGTGCGGCTGCGGCGTCTTGCAGTCTCAGCCCCCCAGCCGGGAGGTGGGGAAGCGAGGCGTCGCCGAACGCGCCCAGGGCGACGTACAGCTCGACCCGGTGGCAGGTGTGTACCAGGATGATCGCGTCATCGGCCTCTAGCGCTTCGCACTCGGCGGCGAATGCTTCGCGGGCAGCGCTGGGCACACCCCGGGCGTGCGCGATCAGCGCCAGCACTGTGATCTTGGGTGCCTCACACATGGCGGTTTTCGGCGCCTCGCCTGTAGTTCGCTGCAAGAGCGCGGGGGTTAAGGACTTGGGAATCACGAGCCATCCCTTACGAGTACCTTTTCGGCCTGTTCGGTCGCATGACCGCTCATCAGCGCGACCAGCAGCTGGTCGATGGCCTGGGTCGCTGTCACGAGCAAGTTGGTGGCCTCTATGGTATCGAGCCCGCGGCGTCGGGCCACTTGGGCGAGCTCTGCGACGAACAGCATACGAAAACGCAGGAACGCCTCAACTGTCTCGCGAATCTCTGCAGATCCCCGAGCGGCAATGCGACCATATTCGGTGGCGGCGCCAACTGCCTTCAGCATCGCGCTCTGGCGCTCCTCGGGGGTCGCCGCGTCGATGAACACCAGCAGCGCGCCTGCAATCTGGCGGCCGTGGTCGCGCAGCGGCTCGAGCTCGTCCTCGCTAAGCCCCACGAGCCAGCTGACACCGTGGCAAGCCTGCGCGACATGGCGCCGGTAGACACGGGTCATGTGCTCAGGTGTCTCACCTAGGCGCTCCAGAGTGGGCCGCTGCCTGCGTGCGGAAGGCAGCAGACCCAAAATCGTCGAGCGAGCGAACCGACGGTGTCCGCCGGGGGTCGTGAACGCTTGCACGTCCCCGGCGGCGCTCCACCTACGCAGCGTCGCGGGGGATACACCGATCAGAGCGCACGCTTCGTGAACGGTCAGCCACTGCTCGACGACTTCCACATCTGATACCCGCGAGACTGTCACGAGGTCTGCTTAGCCGAGATAGGTGGGACCGGGCCGTTTTCGCTCAAGACAGCGCCCTGCTTGTGACATTGTGCGCAGGAGACCTGCTGGTGGCAGTAGGTGCACACCTGAGTGCCGCCGGCGGCTGCAGCCACACTGGCGTGATTAGTAAGCATCGCGTCATGCTTGATGTTGATCGCACCGGTGTTGTGACAGTTTTCGCAGTAGCTGCTGGTGTGACAGGCGGCGCAGGACGTCCCATTCGGTTCGACACTAGTGGTGGCTTTGCTGTGGTCGAACACGTAGAGCTTGTCCTGATGGTCGGCAGGTTTAGCCCCCAGCGGGATGTTGGCAATGACAGAGGCCAGAGAAGAACTCGCTGGCTTACTCGCTGGCGTACTCGCTGGCGTAGCGTTCAGGGGGAACTTGGCGGCGCTCGCACTGACCTGCGGGAACGTGTGACAGGTCGAACACGCAGACGGAATCGTCTGGCTCGTGGTCTGTCCGTTCACCACGAGGTAGTGGGCACCGTCGTGGCATCGGAAGCAGCCCAGAGATGTCTGGTGGCCCAGGTTGTCAGGGTAGGTCTTCGCCTGGACCTTCATGGCCGGGGTCGCGATGAGTTGGTACTCCGTCTTCAGCTCGCTGATCGCCGCGCTGACCTTACCGGCATCCGCCTTCGCCACCAGCGGATACTGGGTCGCGTAGGTCGTCCGCAGTCCGTCGATTGCAGCGTCCGCAGCCTTCAGCGTCGGGTAGTTCCCGTTCAGGAGAGCGAGGGCGTCCTTCTTGATGAATGGCAGTGCGGCGCTGAGCTTGCCTGCCGCGATTGCCGCGTCAACAGTCTGGTCCGGGCTGGGAATTTCGTGCCCAATGCGGTTGTGGCAGTCGATGCAG
>PMJN01000499.1 GCA_003157445.1 Micrococcales bacterium | reverse complement strand
GACGCGCTGATCTGAAGGGCGGACAAGCCCGGCTCGATCTCCACAACGGGGTCGGGGTCGTCAGGTGAGTTGACCAGGACAACACCCAGAGCGTCACCGAGCGAGTGAGCGGCGTCGGTCGACATGACCAGAGTCTTGATGCCGCCACGAGCCGCTTGGACGGCCGTGGCAGCAGCCGTCGTTGTCTTGCCGACGCCCCCCTTGCCAGTGAAGAGGATGACTCTCACGAGATGTCCGAGCGCCGGCTCAAGACCTCGGCACGTTTCTTCAGTTCCTTCAGCGCGGTGTCAATGATGACCTTCTCGGCCTTGCGCTTGAGCATGCCAAGCATCGGGATCTTGACGTCGACCGACAGACGGTAGGTGACCGCGGTGCTGGTCCCGTTGTCCTCAAGGGTGTAGGACCCATTCATCGCTTTAAGCACCTGAGCGGTGACCAGGTGCCACGAGACCACCCCTGTGCCGTCCTCGGCCACATCCCAGTCGTACTCTAAAACGTAGGTATCCTTGATGGCACCGGCGGAAAGGGTGAACTCAACCTGGTCGGCCCATCCGTCACCGTCCTCGGAGACCAGCTCCGCTTTCTTCACCTCGCCAGCCCACTCGGGATAGCGATCGAAGTCGGCAATAACGTCCAGTATCACCCCAGGTGCTGCGGCGATGACGATGCTGGACTCAGTGCGATCGGCCATGCAGCGAAGGTTACCTTGCGGGCGTTTGCCACCGCTCCAGGCGTGTGCCGGTCAACCTAGCCTATGGCGCGACATAAGATTCGGCGCTGTGAAGTTATCCGGGAGGTCGGTGATGGCCATGAGTTGCGAATCCCCTGAGCGGTTGGGGTGCGGCGGCCGAACCAACGTGCTATCTAAGGACCCCTCGTGAAACGCATTTCCGTTCCCCCACTTGTCACGCCGCCTCGCATCAAGGGCAACCTCTCGGATCTGCCGGTCCGCAACGCCGCCAGCCAGCCTGGCAAGGTGGCGTTCTGCAAGCCGTCGTCAGGCACCTGGATCGATGTCACCAATGCCGAGTTCCTCGCTGACGTACGCGCCCTCGCCAAGGGTCTGATGGCTTGCGGGATCAGCCTCGGAGAACGCGTCGCGATCATGAGTAAGACGCGATACGAGTGGGCCGTGACGGACTTCAGCATCTGGATGGCCGGGGCAGTCTCGGTGCCGATCTACGAAACCTCCTCAGCCCTGCAGGTCGGCTGGATCATCAAGGACTCGGCGTGCGCTGCGGTGATCCTGGAGACGCCAAGCCATGCCATGATCCTGGCCGGTCTACAAGCCGACGTGCCCGAGATTCGTCAGGTGTGGCAGATAGACGCTGGTGGGCTCGACGAGCTCAAGGCGGCCGGGCGCGAGATCACTGATGAGTCTCTGGAGGCACGGCGCAGCCAGGTCAGTCGCGGCGATGTCGCCACGATCATCTACACCTCGGGAACGACCGGGCGCCCCAAGGGCTGCCAGCTCACCCACGACAACTTCATGGCCCTGGCCGAGAACGCCTGCGAACGGATGCAGGTGGTTGTGGGTGTGGAGGGCGCCTCGACGCTCTTGTTCCTGCCCCTGGCGCACGTCTTCGCGCGCTTCATCCAGGTTGTCTGCGTCCATGCAGGGGTACGGATGGGTTTCAATTCCAGCATCAAGGACCTGATCACCGACTTCGGCACATTCTCCCCCACGTTCATCCTGTCGGTGCCGCGTGTCTTCGAGAAGATCTACAACTCCTCAGAACAGAAGGCCGTCTCCGCGGGCCAGGGCAGAATCTTCCACACAGCAGCTGCCACGGCGATCGCCTGGAGCCAGGCGCAAGAGAACGGCGGGCCGGGCCTACTGCTCAAAGCCAGGCACGGGGTGTTCGACAGGCTCGTCTACGGCAAGCTGCGGGCCGCCCTGGGCGGCAAGGTCGCCTATGCGGTCTCTGGTGGTGCCCCGCTGGGTCCCGATCTGGGCCACTTCTACCGGGGCATCGGGATCACTGTGCTCGAGGGCTACGGGCTGACAGAGACCACCGCTCCAGCAACCCTGAACACCCCGGACCTCATCAAGATCGGCACCGTCGGCACCCCCCTGCCCGGCGTCGCCATCGAGATTAGCCCTGACGGTGAGATCCTGATCAAGGGCAACAACGTCTTCTCGGCCTACCGCAACAACGAGGCCGCCACGGGCGAAGCCCTCGTAGATGGATGGTTCCACACCGGCGACATCGGAAGACTTGATGACGAAGGCTTCCTGACCATCACCGGCCGCAAGAAAGAGCTCCTGATCACGGCTGGCGGCAAGAACGTGGTCCCCGCATTCCTCGAGGACCGCTTGCGCGCTCATCCCCTGGTCTCACAGTGCATCGTGGTCGGCGACCAGAAGCCCTTCATCGGCGCGCTGATCACCCTCGACGCGCAGATGCTCGCACCTTGGGCGAAGAACAGAAGGCTCCGGAATCTCTCCTTAGATGATGCCCACACCAACGACGTCGTTCACGCCGAGCTCCAGGCTGCGGTCGAGAACGCGAACAAGGCAGTCAGCAAGGCCGAGTCGATTCGCAAGTTCACCGTCCTTGCCGGCGACTTCACCGAGGACAACGGCTACCTGACACCTTCCCTGAAACTCAAGCGCAACCTGGTGATGAAGGACTACGCATCCGAGGTCGAGGCGTTGTACGCGGTGCCCAAACAATGACCGTTCGGCGCTGACCGGGGCTGGGCTCCCATCGACGCAGTGATCAACCTCCACGCTCTTGCTCCCCGGCTGGCACGCTGATGCCCGCCAGCACATGCTAGGCGGGTTCACTCTTCGGTGCTCGCCAGAGCCCTCAGGTAACCCTTCCAGCCATCGACAAACTGCGCCTCGCTCACCCCGAAGATGCGCGCAAAATCCAACGCCGCGGTGGCGTCGGGGTCCGGCTGAACTCCTCCAGGCGGGGTCGGGACAGATGCGACAGCGCGATAGAACGAAACGACCTTGTCCTGACCGTAGAGATCGACCAGACGAGACACGGCCAGCCACGCCTCGGAGTACGAGGGCGCAATGGTGGTCCGGGCCGGATCGAAGTCGCCCTCATCCGGCAGTGCCGTTGGACCCTTGCCCGCACGCACCAAAGCGAGCAGCTCACTGGCCACGCGCGCGCGCGGAAGACCCAGACCGGAGTACCCGACGTAGTCGGCCATCCCCTCCGTCAGCCAGAGCGGGACCGGGCTCGTGGTCGACGAACGGGCCGCGACATGAGTCAGCTCATGGGTGATGATTTCTCGTAGTCCGAGTGGCTGCAACGCGGTGAACGTCTTGGGGTTGATGACAACCTGGTCCCCCTGAGCCCGCTGGCCCGGATCGATCACCCCCTGGGTGATCGCGGCGACCTGATCGAGCCCTTTGTCGCTGGCACGTGACAACAGCCGCGCGAACTGCTCGCTGGTTGAGGGCGTCACGATGACCACGTGAGAGCTCCAGTCCGTCCCCCACACGCGGCTGACCCGACGAACCGCCAAATCCGCGATCGTGGCGTATTCCTGCATCCGCGACTGGGGAGCGTTGCCGACCACGATGCCGAACGTGCCTTTCAGGACTCTCATCCCGGGCAGGTCCCACATCTGCATGGCAGCGTCGCCGTCGGTGTCGTCTGCGATGCGCCAGCCTCCGGCGCGGTACGCCAGGGTGTACGTCGCCTCAAAACTGTGGGGCGCCCGGTCGAGTCCCTGCAGCGAATACGTGACCGTGACCGTGACCGCCCACGCCTTGGGCCCCACCTGCGCGGCGCGTGCCGGGGTCAGCGCAGGCGCCGGCCGCGCAGCGCCATATGAGAACTGACCGAGCGGGAGCTTGATGAGGTTGTCGAAGGCTACCGACTGACGCCCACGAAATGACGACGGCCGAAGATCCACCGTGCCCATCCAGGAGCTTTTGTCCCTTGCCTTCACGGCAGCCGCCCGCGCCGAGAGCAGATCCTGGGCGGCGCCCAGCCGGGCGCTGTGCTGGCCCAACCTCGGAAGCGAAGACGCGGCCTGGTTCTTGCTGCCTTGGCCAGAGCCCGCTTCGGTGCCCTGATGCAGGCCGATGACCTGGGGGAGGTCCAGGTTGCCATGCATCTGCCCAGCGATGCCGACGGCGAGCCCGGCACACAACGCAATCGCGGCGATACGTCTGGCCCTGGTCATTGCGTCATCGTAGGTTGCGTGGACACCTCAGTGGGGCCCCCTGCACCTATTCTGTCGCCGCGCACGGCTCAGCCGACGTCTCGCACGGTTCCTCGCGCTCGCACGCTCTCGCGACGCGCACGTAGCCCCACCACCGTGCCGGCGCTGACCAGCCCAGCACCGACGAGCATTGACACCGCCTTGTTCTCGGCGGAATCCAGCTGAAGTCCGGTGGACGGCTGAAGCTCGGGCGAGACCAGGTGCCTGGCCGAACCGGGTGTGCATAGCACCGTGACGACACAGTCGTCACATCGCTGGCCGCGCACTGGACATGTCCTGCAGTCGATGATCATCTGGCCCTCCGCTCTGATTCGACGTCCACCTCATCAATGGACTCAGCCGGCGAGCTCTTGTCGGCGCGCCGCATGAGGAACGCTAGGACGCGGGTCCGACATACGGCCCTGATCTCTGCCCGCAGGCACCTTTGGGGGGCCCGTAACGATCCCTGCGACCGCGCGCCTGCATGGCCCTGTCAGCCACGGCGCCTAACGTCATCAGCATGCAGGGGGTCCAAGGCACACTCGACGAGCTCGGCACCGCGCTGTCCGAGGTCACCTTCGTGGTCGTTGACCTCGAGACAACCGGCGGCAGCCCGATAGGCGCACACATCACCGAGGTCGGAGCGGTCAAGATCCGCGGCGGGCAGGTGATAGGCGAGTTCCAGACCCTGGTCAACCCCGCTGAGCCGATTCCCGCCTTCATCTCGGTCCTGACCGGCATCACCGACCAGATGGTGGCCGACTCGCCCCGTATTGACAGCGTGTTACCTGCGTTTCTCGACTTCGCCCGCCTTAGCGTGCTGGTGGCCCACAACGCGCCCTTCGACATCTCCTTCCTCAAGGCGGCCGCAACGCTGACCGGTCACCCCTGGCCGCCTTTTCGCGTGGTCGACACCGCTCATCTGGCCCGGCAGCTAGTCAGCAAGGACGAGGCGCCAAACCGCAAGCTCGGCACCCTGGCCGCGCTGTTCGGCGCCGAGACGACCCCGGACCATCGCGCACTGCACGACGCGCGGGCCACCGTTGACGTCCTGCACGCGCTACTGGCCAGGGTCGGAAGCCTCGGGGTCGTGACCCTGGAGGAGCTCAGCACGTTCTCCTCGCGAGTCAGCCCGGCCCAGCGCCGTAAACGACATCTCGCTGACGGGCTGCCATCGGCGCCGGGGGTCTACCTGTTCAAGGACAGCCAGGGGCACGTGCTGTACGTGGGTACCTCGCAGGACATCCAGCGCCGCGTCCGCACCTACTTCACCGCATCGGAGCAGCGCTCCCGAATGGCCGAGATGGTCGCGATAGCAGCCAGCGTGACCGCGGTGGTCTGCGAGACCACTTTGGAGGCACAGGTCCGCGAGCTTCGGCTCATCGCCGCGCACAAGCCACGGTACAATCGCCGCTCGCTCAACCCCGAACGGGCACCCTGGGTCAAGCTCACCGTAGAGGCTTTCCCACGACTGAGCATCGTGCGAGAGGTTAAAGCTGACGGCGCCCGGTACATGGGTCCTTTCAGCTCTCGTCTGGGTGCGGAGTCCGCGATCGCCGCGATTCATGAGGTGCTCCCGCTGCGTCAGTGCACCAAGCGCCTGTCCGCTAGCGGTCGATCTGCTGACTGCGTGCTGGCCGAGATGGGGCGCTGCGGCGCCCCCTGCTCTGGGGCACAAAGCATTCAGGAGTACGCCGTCATCGTCGAGCAGGCTGCCCAGATGATCGCCGGCGACTCGCGCGAAGTCGTCACAGCCCTGCACACCCGGATGGAAGCTCTTTCGGGCCAGGAGCGCTATGAGGACGCCGCCACGGTCCGTGACCGGCTGGTGCACCTGGTCCGGGCAGCGGCACGCGCTCAACGCATCGCGCCACTGGCCAACAGTGCCGAGATCCTCGCGGCCCGAGCCCTGCCCCTGGGTGGGTGGGAGATCATCTGTGTCCGCTTCGGACGGCTCGCGGGAACCACTGTGACTCCCCGCGGTGGCGACCCTCGCCAGTACATCGACGCCCTGACAGCAAGCGCCGAGAACGTGGGCCCCTCTGCTGGGCCTGCAGCCTCGGCCTGCGCCGAGGAGACAGAGAAGATCCTGCGCTGGCTGGACTTCCCCGATGTCCGCCTGGTCGCCATAGAGGGTGAGTGGACCTGCCCAGTGCACGGCGCCAGCGCCTCTCGCGATGACCTGGAGGCTGACTCGACTGCCTACCGCGACGTGGTGGGCTTCGACGAACCCGCCAGTACCGGGCTGCGCCATCGCCCGCCGGCCACAGTGTTGCTGGCCCCAAATGCTCGAGCCCACCAGCACCTCGCAGGCTAAGGTGGACTCGTGATTTCAGCCATCGTCTTGATCAGCGCCGAGGTCGACCGCATTCCCGAGGTCGCCGCCGCCATCGCCGAGCTCAAGGGGGTCAGCGAGGTCTACTCCGTCACCGGGGATGTCGACCTCATCGCCGTCGTGCGCGTCCGCCACCACGAGCAGCTTGCCGACGTCATCGCCGACCAGCTCAACAAGGTCAGCGGTGTCCTGGGCACCCAGACCCACATCGCATTCCGGACCTACTCCAAACACGACCTCGAGGCTGCTTTCAGCCTCGGCCTGGACGACGCCTGAGACCTACTCGCGGGTTGCGTTAACCCATCGCTGTAGTGCCAGGGTGCTGTTTCCGTCATCGATCGCAGCAGCGGCTCGATCCATCCCGGCTTGCAACGCGGAGATGAAGTCGACCTGCTGCTCGCCCCTGTCGGGCACGGTGAGCGCCAGAGCAACCCCCGCGTTTAGTACCACGGCGTCACGAACAGGGCCCATTGCCCCGGCGAACACGTCCCGCACCACCTGAGCGTTGTAGGCCGCATCCGCCCCACGCAACGTCTGCAGCGAATGACGATCCAGCCCCACCCACGAAGGGTCCACGGTGTACTCGCGAACGGCGCCGCCGCGCACCCACCAGACCTTGGATGTCGTGGAAATGGTGAGCTCGTCCAAGCCATCGTCACCGCGGAAGATGACGGCGTCCTTGCCTCGTGCCGCAAACACTCCGGCCATCACCGGTGCCATTCGCGCGTCCGCGACGCCCACGGCGGCATACGTCGGCTGAGCAGGGTTGGTGAGCGGGCCGATGAAGTTGAAGGCAGTTCCGATGCCCAGGTCAGCCCGTGCCGAGGCCGCGTGACGCATCGAGGGATGGAACTGCTGGGCAAAGCAGAAGGTGATGCCGGCCTTGTCCACCACAGCGGCAACCTGCGAAGGGCTCAGCTTCAGGTTGACACCCAACGCCTCAAGGACGTCGGCCGAGCCCGACGACGAGGACGCCGCACGATTGCCATGCTTGACGACCCGCACCCCGCTGGCCGCCGCAACCAAGGCAGCCATGGTCGAGATGTTCACGGTGTGGGCACGATCTCCGCCGGTCCCGACGATGTCCAGGGTCGTGCCTTCAACGGTGATTCTGCTTGCGTGAGCCAACATCTCATCGGCGAGTCCGCGCATCTCATCGGCGGTCTCGCCCTTGGCACGCAGGGCTATGAGAAACCCGGCAACCTGGGCAGGACTTGCTTCCCCGCTCATGATCTGGTCCATCGCCCATGCGGACTCCTGGGCGCCCAGATCCTGTCCGGCGAGCAGCGCAGTCAGAAGCGCCGGCCAGGTGTGCGAGCTGGCAGCCGGGGCCGTCATTGGCTAGGCGCTCGTTCTGGCCGAGGCGCCGAGCCTGCGACCAAGCTCGGCAACTGCCCCTGCCACCGCGAAAGGGTCCAGCGGGTGCGGAACAGCCAGATCGGCCTGGGACCACGCGGCCAACCAGCCATCCTGGGGTCGGCCGGTGAGCACCAGAACCGGCGGGCAGTTGAAGATCTCGTTCTTGAGCTGGCGGCACAGACCTAGACCACCGGTCTTGCCCGCCTCCCCGTCCAGAACCAG
>PMJN01000173.1 GCA_003157445.1 Micrococcales bacterium | reverse complement strand
CTACTTCACTACGAAGCCCGCCTCAGTCCAGCGACCCCGCCCATGGACTTGACCGGGTAGATCAGCAACGAAGTGACCAGCACGCGGTCATCCTCTCGCACCGCGCGGAGCAGCTAGGCGATGGCCGATCGGTGACCGGTCACCGATCCCGCTACGGAACGACGAAAACCAGGTTTGTGCCATGTCTGCGCAGCCCCGAGCGTGTCCATAGCTGGTTCGCTGAAGGGGAAAGGATCGCTCTGTGTCGTGTTGGGGCCAGTCGATCCCGGTGTGCAACCACTCAGAATGGCTGACGCCACGCGGGGTCGGGCACAAGATCCGGACTTAGGCCGTCGCGCGCTCTATCGTGAACTCATGGACGATGAGGCCACCACCGACATCTCTTGCCCCACGTGCGCAGCGCAGATGGATGCGGGCTGGGTCGCAATGTGGAATCCGATCGCCTTTCAGAAGGTTCGCTGGCAACCCACCGAGCCGGGGTATGTCCGGCTGCGTGTTCCCGAGGGTGCGCGCGTAATTCTCGGGGCGCGGGCTGGCGGAAAAGGCGGTCGCGTTGCGATGCTCTGTCCGTCGTGCGCGACCATCGTCATGCCACCTGATGCCACCTACAATTGATCGGCGACGAGGTCTCGTTGGAGATCCGCTTTCGGTGACCATAGGTCGGGCGGCCAAGGCCGCTCTGATCACCGATCGTCCTTCGCTGTCTAGGGGGACGGCCTGTCAAGAGCCTGGGATCACGAGGTCGTGATGTCTCTGCGGGAGTGGGGTTGCCTCGCGGACGAAGAACAAGGCGTCGGCCTGAGCCATGATCCGGGTGCGGCATCCGGCGCCGTAGATCCAGCGCACTTCCTGCTCGCCGTGCAGCAGTTCCGGCAGAGTCTCGGGCGGTCCCAGTGGCAGCAGGAATCACTCGCCGACTTGTGCCAAGGCCTCATTCACGAGCCCTTGGCCAGGGCGTATTCACGGGGCAGGGACGTCAATGGCTGGGAGTCGCTCCCCGAGCCGTGCAGCAGCCACACCGATAGGACCTGACCGGGACGGTCGCGGGTGAGCTGACTGCCGAGCGAGGCGGGAGGTGGGCCGGCACGGGTATCCACGCGGCGAGATGAAAGCCAGTCCTCGAAAGATGCGCCGCATGGGGGGAGAAGTCGGACCCCTCACGGCCAATCTGAGCCCTCCCATCTTCCTTTTGACCATGGCCCACCACGGCGGCATAGCCGGCCGGTCTGACACAGCTGTCCCGTAGATCGATCGGGCCACGGCCGCCGGGCGGGTTTCCGATCAGGGCATCGCGACGAGACTCCGCTCATGCGTGCAGCGGGATTCCCTGCCTGGCCGACGATCTTGACGTCGTGAAGGATTCTGTGACGGGTATGGCGGTCGGTTTGCCGTAGTAGTAGCCCTGTCCGCACTGCCATCCTTGGGCGAGGAGGATGTCGGCCTGCATCTTGTTTTCGATTCCTTCGGCGATGCCCGTCAGGTGCATGCCGTTGACCAACCCGCTCAGGCCGTGGGCGAGGGCGTTGGCCTGGCTGTGAGCGGTGGTGAGGTCGTGCACGAATCTCAGATCGAGCTTGACCCCGGTTACGGGCAGGTCACGAAGCAGGGAGATGGAGGAGTATCCGGTGCCAAAGTCGTCGACGTGGATGCCGACACCGAGGCCGCGCAGGGAGGTCAACGCATCTCTGGAGGAGTCCGGCAGGTTTAGGACCGCGGTCTCGGTGACCTCGATGACGATCCGACGGGGTTGGACCTCGTGACGCGTGAGTGTGTCAGTGAACAGGCTGTGCCAGTCGGGAGCAGCCAGCTGGACGGCAGAGACGTTGACGCTGATCGGGCCGGGCAGGTCCGGAGGCCTGGTGAGCATGACACATGCCTGCTCCAAGACCTGGGCGCCGATGGAGGTGATGAGTCCGCTGTCCTCGGCGACGTCGAGGAAGTCGGCGGGACTGAGTAGGCCACGGGTGGGGTGCATCCAGCGCACGAGTGCCTCGTGCCCGACTACATGGCCATCGGCTAGAGCCACGACGGGCTGGTAATGCACGACGAACTGCCGGCCGGTGATCGCGTCGCGCAGCTCGTCTTCGAGAGTGAGACGGGCCACAGCCTGGGCGTGCATCGCCGCGTCGAAGAACTTCCAACGCGCCCTGCCGGTTGCCTTGGCGCGGAACAGCGCGGAGTCCGTGTCACGCAGCAGGGTCTCTGGCGTCGATTCCGAGGTCGACATGGCAATACCGATCGAGACGGTCGGTACGATCCGGTGGCCCTGCACCTTGAGGTTGGCTGCGACGGAGGCGGACACCCGTTCTGCGCACTGTTCGACATCCCAGGCGTCATGCACGTCCTGGAGCACGATGACGAATTCGTCACCGCCGAAGCGTCCGACGCGGTCGCCCTCGCGCATCGCCACCTTTATCCGGCTGGCGACGGCGGCCAGCACCTTGTCGCCGGCCGCGTGACCCAGGGAGTCGTTCACGACTTTCAAGTTGTCCACGTCGACGAACAGTGTCCCCAACGAAGTGCCGCGACGCCTCGCGGCGCGTAGATCGACCTTCAGGATGCGCATGATCCAGGCCCGGTTGTGCAACCCGGTCAGCGGGTCATGAAAAGCCTGGTAGGCCAGCGCCTCCTGAGCTTCGTGCTCGGCGGTGATGTCCTCAACCTGGAGCATGAGCAGGTCCGGCTGGCCGTCCGCTCCGGGTATCAATACTGCGACCCGACGCGCCCAGATCCTGGCGCCGTTCGCCCGCACCAAACGCAGCACCGAGCCAAGCGTTTCTTTCGACCCGGCAAGGATGCGTCGGCGGCTTACGAGGGCATCTTCGATGTCGTCGGGGTGGATGATGTCATTGAGGCGGTGTGTCAGAAACCAGGACTCGCTATACCCGAGTAGGTCGCATAGTGCGCTGTTGACGACCACGAAGTGTGAGTCTTTGTCGGCCAGGGCGATGCCGATACGGGCGGACCTCATCACGGTATGCAGGAGGTCATCTGCAGCAGCCAGCCTCTGAGCGTTCCGGGTAGCTTCCTTCTGCTCGGTCACGTCGTGGCCGATCGCCGAGGCCCCTATGACAGTGCCGTCCTGGTCGTAGATTGGTGAGACGGTCAGAGACATCGGGAACACCGTCCCGTCCTTTCGGACATGAATGGTCTCGAAGTACTCGACATGCTCTCCGGCGCTGATCTTGGGCAGCAGGGCTTCGATCTCGCCGACTTGACCTTTGGGACTCAACAGGCTTACGGACTTGCCCACAATCTCCTGACTCGTGTAGCCGAAAAGCCTTGCAGCGGCAGGGTTCCAGTTCGTGATGACGCCGTCCAGTTCGCAGGTGATGATGGCATCCGCGTTGAACTCCACCACCGCAGACATGCGGTCTGCATGGCGCCGGCTCTCCTCTGACTCGTGGCGGGCGGTCATGTCGCGTACCGCGGCAATCACCAACAGGTCGTCCCCACTGCCACAATGGGCTAAACCGATGTCCACCGGGAACTCGGTGCCATCTCGCTTCCGGCCGGTCAGCTCGGAAGCGCTTCCCAACTTCCGAGTCTTCGGATCTGCGACATAGCCCTCCCGATGCCCTAGATGGGCCGCACGGAACGACTCTGGTATCAGCATCTCGATGAGCTGGCCGACCAGCGCGCCCCGGTCGAAACCGAACATTGCTTCCGCCTGCTGATTGACAAACCGAATTACGCCCCCCCGGTCCACTCCCACCATCGCATCGGGGAGAACGTCAAACACACCCCAGAGGTCATCCCAATGTTTCGGCAGGGCGGCGTCTTGCGCGGCGTGGGCACGCAGAGAAGGCATCCGAACCCCTTCGGAACTGCAGCAAAGAATTGGACCATGGGCGAAGTCCCCGCCAAAGATGGAAAGTCTCGTCCGCGTCATGCTTAGTCTGTTAAACCAACGATAATCTCCGCCATATGACGACGTCCGCTGAATGGCGAAACCCGCCCAAGGCTCCAAAGTGGGCGCCGTCACGACGTAGTTGACAGTCGCACGCGCGCTTCACGCTAGGCGCATCGAGTTTCAGCCATGTTCTCGTTGGTGGCGTGCTCGAGCCCCCACACCAAGGCAGACCGGCTGCCAAACCCGTCACGGGATGATTCACGTGGGCAGTTCTTCGCCCGTGGCAGGTGTGTGGCACAGGAACCCCGACATATCCGGTCGAAGTCGGATGTCGACAAGTTCTGGTTCGCTATCCCCCAAACAGCTCAGAAATCGCACCCAGTCTCCCAAAGCGAAAACCCTGTAGGGGGAGGCAACCGCGAGGAACATTGGAAGCGTCCGCCGGGCATGCAGGCCCAGCACTAAGGACCGCGGAGGAAGCGTGGACAAGAAGTTCTACCAAAACTTGCTCGACCAGATCTCCGATGGCGTCTACTTCCTCAACTTGGACCGGCGCATCACGTACTGGAACAGCGGCGCGGAGCGCATCACTGGTTATAGTTCCCAGGAAGTGCTGGGCCACAGTTGCGCGGAAGGGCTCTTGCGCCACGTCACGGACAGTGGCCAGCAGTTGTGCCTGCAGGGATGTCCACTGCTGGCGGTGATGCAAGACGGAAAGCCTCGCGAGGTCCACTTCTATCTGCACCACAAGAAAGGACATCGCGTGCCGATCACGGCACGGGGGCAAGCCCTGCGGTCCCCGGACGGAAACATCGAAGGCTCTGTCGAGGTCTTCCATACCCGAGGAACCAATCCCTACGCGGTCCAGCGCCGGAACCGCAAGGACGACTCGTTGGATACCGTCACAGGTCTGGCTCCGCGCCGCTTCGGTGAACTGCAACTGAAGGCCATGACCCAGGCGGTCGCCGAGCAGACCACCACGCTCGGCGTGCTGTACATCGACGCGGACCACTTCAAAGACGTCAACGACACGTTCGGGCACAAGACCGGCGATGAGGTACTACGCATGGTCGGCCAGTCAATAGTCAACGGGCTGCGACGCGGTGACATCCCCGTGCGATGGGGCGGTGAGGAGTTTCTGGCCCTCCTGCCCGGAACCAACCAAGCCGGCCTGGCCGCCATCGCCGAGCGGGTTCGCATGCTGGCGGAGAACTCCTGGATCCAAAAAGGTGAGATCCAGGTGCGGGTGACCATCTCAGTCGGAGCCACGATGGCTGTCCCGGCCGAGACCGGCGACGACCTTGTTGATCGCGCCGACGGCTTCATGTACGCGAGCAAGCATGGCGGCCGCAACCGCGTCACTACAGACACAGGCGCACTTATCAGCAAAGCAGACCGACCCATCCTCGGCACCGCCGTCCCCTGGGAGATTGCATCCAGTTAACTAAGAGCCACCGTAGGTGGGGCCATCCGCGCCACCAGCAGGCAGTTCTGGCTTGAACCGATCGTTTCACCGTGGCGAGTCATCACATCCCCACCGTCCTACGCGTGCACTCAGTCCCCTCTCAGCGGCCTTTGTCGTTAGCCGATCTCTTCCGCATGAGGTCTACGGGCACGCGCGGAGGCCGCGCCGACCTGGCACAAACACGGTCTTCGTCGGTGTGCCACGAACGCTGGAGGCTGGGTTGTGTAGGTGGGCCCGGGTGATGGTGGTGCTGTGCAGTGGATGAAGGTTTGGCCCTTCGGAGTCGCCCTGCGGGGGGCTTCAAACCGCCTCATGCTGCGCCGGTTGAATGCCGTGCGTGGTGAGCGATGAGGAAGAGGCGCCCTTGAGGTGTCAGGTGGGGATCAGGAAGGCGAACGCAAGTGAATCGCTGCTGAAGTGTCGAGAAACCAAATAGTGACATCGAGACCGGGGTGTCGACGAAGTCCCGGGAGGAGTCTGGCGGGTGCCCGTTTACTGGCCAGGTGATGTCCGGGGCGAAGGCGACGCGAGCCTGGTCTGCGGCTGTTGCATGGAACGTGGGAAGGCAGGTCCCGATACCTCCGCCCGCAGGGTTTGGGGTGGTGAGAGGAAGAGCACTAAGCAGCAGAAACTGTGAGGTGTTGAGTACCGACGCGGGGCGTGCTGGCGGACCGGTTCGTAGTAGTGATGAAGCCCCTGTAACGGGGGTGGAGCGAAGGGGCCGGCCCATCAAGGGTTGTTTGTTCGATCAACCAGAGTTCCTGGAAGAAATCGGGTGGGCAAGTCAGTGTTGCAAGGGAAGTCGTTCGATATTTCGAAGTGGGAAGTGTGGGAGGCGTATCGGCGAGTCAAGGCCAACAAGGGTGCACCGGGAGTGGATGGGCAGACCATCGAGGCGTTCGAGACGGACCTGAAGAACAATCTGTACAAGGTCTGGAACCGGATGGCGTCGGGGTCGTACTTCCCACCAGCGGTGCGCGCGGTGCCAATTCCGAAGGCTGATGGTGGCATCAGGGTGCTGGGTGTGGCCACGGTCGCGGACCGGATCGCCCAAACGGTGGCAGCGGCACGACTGGAGGCGAAGGTGGAGCCGATGTTCCATCCCGACTCCTACGGCTACCGCCCGGGGCGTTCCGCGTTGGACGCGGTCGCGGTCACCCAGGAGCGGTGTTGGAGGAAGGACTG
>PMJN01000199.1 GCA_003157445.1 Micrococcales bacterium | reverse complement strand
CGGGCCCAACGCGCGAGCCGGACGCCAAACCGCTGGCTGCAGTGGACAGCGACGCCTGAGGCGGCACCGATTGTGTCCAGATCTGATACTCATGCCAGCTCAGATCGGATGGAACATCTGAGCGTCGTCGAGCTAGTTCAAGGACGAGAATCGATACTCCTTTCTTAAAGATCACTGGGCGCTATAGATTGGTGTGATTCTGCACTGATGATTCCTGGGCCCACGATGACGAACCCACACGACAAGTGCTGGTCGCTGATGACTACGGTCAAGCCTGCCCAAGACCTAGACAGGAGCACCGCAATGCGACGGGCGTACGACCGGACAGAGGGCGCCAAAGATCAGCCGGTGCCAGCGAGATCGAAGTTGACCGCAGCCGCCTTGCACGCCCACCCACAGTTCATTTCTACGTCAAAGACCAACCCATGAGCGCGCAGGACCTTGGCGCGGGGCGGCCGGCTGATCACAGGGGCCGGCTCCGAACCATCTTGATCATCACGGTCATGGTGCTTATTGCAGAGGTCATCGGTGCTGTAGTTTCGGGAAGCCTGGCTCTGTTTGCTGACGCTGGTCACATGCTCTCCGACGTGGCCGGTTTGACCCTGGCCTGGGTTGCCGCCGCGCTGGCCCAGCGACCGGCGACTCTGGTCCGCACCTGGGGGTATCGCCGAGCCGAGGTGCTTGCGGCCGTGGGACAGGCGGTCGTGCTCTTGGCGGTCGGTGGCTTCGTCATCGTCGAGGCTATCCGGCGACTCATCGAACCCCCCGAAGTGGTATCGGGGGCCATGGTGGCCTTTGGGTTGATCGGACTGGTCGGCAACGTGATCGGTATCGCCGTCCTGTACGGCGTGCGGGCGGAGAACCTGAACATGCGGGCCGCGTTCCTGGAGGTCGCCAACGACGCGCTCGGCTCACTGGCCGTGCTCATCGCCGCAGTCCTTATAGCCGTCGCCGGTTGGCTGCGCGCCGACGCGGTAGCCTCGCTGCTCATCGGGGCGCTGATCATTCCGCGCACTCTAAAGATCCTCGGTGAGAGCATCGATGTTCTGCTGGAGTCCACCCCCAGGGGTCTGGAGTTAAGCGAGGTTCGCGAGCATCTGCTTCGGGTCGGGAGGGTTCGGGCCGTGCACGACCTGCACGCAAGCCAGGTCGCTACCGGCATGCCCGTCTTGACCGCCCACATCGTGGTGGATGATGCCTGCTTCCAGGACGGACGCCTCCCGGCCCTGCTCGACGAGCTCCAGCGCTGCTTGGCTGGCCATTTCGACGTCAAGCACTCCACTTTCCAGTTCGAGGCCAGCGGCCACACCGCCCACGAACCGTCAGCGCATTCATGACCCAGCGGGCCTCAGCGAGGCAATGGCGATGGACTTGACAACTTCCGGGCCATGAATGAACAGGATTCCAACTGCTACCCGGAGGCAACGTGTTGAGGTTCGCGCTTCACCGGCAGGGCCAAAATTGCCAAGTCTGTATGCGCGGCCGCGCCATGGGCTGCCGCGGTTAACGCTGATACTGCCAAACAGTGCCGGGTTTGATTATCGCTCAACAGGATTGAACGCACAGCCTTGCACCGACAGGCGCAAGGGTTCTTCCCCGGACCTGAACGACCGGGTTTTCGGGTCAGGATTTCGATGAATATCGATCCTGATCGAAGTCCGGGCCTGAGCCTGGTCCTAGAGTCAGCAGAGCGCTGAATCAACGCGTGTGGTTCTGGCGCCCCCGTGCGCCTTCGTGTGGTGCCCTCTGGTGTGTTGCGCCATAATTCTGTGGCCTGCACTCACAGGCGGACCTTTGCCGGGCACGCGATCTCGGAGGTAACCCATGAGTCACCAACCCCTAGCCTGCATTCTTTCTCCCGACCTGCTGCACAAGCTCGCACGTGAGGCTTCCGACGAGCACCGGGCTACCATCCTGGCGACTCTCGAGCTGGACCAGAGCTTTCGGCTGCGTCGCGCGGAGCTCGCGGCCCGCCAGGTCGCCCGACCTGTAGGTACCTTGGCCGTGGTGGCAGGTGGTACTGCGAACAGGAGCATCTATAACCAGGGGCACTCGACGTCGTACATCCCTGGAACGCTGGTGCGCAAGGAGGGCCAGGGCCCGGTCGGCGACATCTCGGTCAACCAGGCCTACGACGCCTTTGGTCTCACATACAAACTCTACTGGGACATCTTTCACCGCGACTCCATCGACGACCAGGGGATGCCCATCGACGCCATGGTTCATTACGGCGACGCGTACGACAACGCGTTCTGGGACGGAGCAGGCCACATGTTCTTCGGAGACNNGAAGCGAACCTGACCTACTCCGGCCAGTCCGGTGCCTTGAACGAGTCGATCTCGGACGTGTTCGGATCGCTGGTCAAGCAGTACCACCTGTCACAAACAGCGGCGCAGGCCGATTGGCTCATCGGAGCGGACATCGTCGGTCCCGAGCTCGCTCCCGCGTTGCGGTCGTTGAAGGCGCCAGGGACCGCGAACAAGCACGACGACCAACCGGCCGACATGGACCACTACCTGCACACCTCCACTGACAGCGGTGGCGTCCACACCAATTCCGCCATCCCGAACCGCGCCTTCTATGTCACTGCGACCACCCTCGGCGGCAACGCCTGGGAGGCGTCAGGAAATATCTGGTACGACGCGTTGCTGGATCCAAAAGTGGCGCCCCAGACCACCTTCGCACTCTTCGCGGCAGTGACCCTGCGCCACGCGCGGTCGCGGTATGGCGCCGCCAGCAATGAGGCCCAGGCAGTCCAAGCCGGCTGGGAAGCCGTCAAGGTCCGAGTCCGCTGACTCTCATGGTCGATATCTCGAGCCTGCAGCACCGCAGCGCGGTCGCCGTCGGGGCGTGGCCATGCAGGTGAGACTTGTCCGCAGTGGCGGTTTGGCCGGTCTCGAAATGGTTGCAACGGTCGACTCGGCGGACCTTTCCGGGGATCAGCAGGGTGTCGTCTCCAGCCTGCTCGCCAAGGATCTTCGCAGCCCCGGCGTGGGCCGGCAGGGCGCATCTGACCAGTTCAACTACCAGCTCGAGATTCAGCAAGGCAACCGTACGGTGCGCCGTCACTGGCAGGAGCCCGAGGTGCACGAGACGGTGCGGCCGCTGCTGGCCGCGCTCATGCGTCAGGCCAAGCCGGCCCGATGACCTCGGCGGTGGCGCGTGCAGCCAGAGTTAGCCCGCGCTTATGAGAGAACCCGTCGATCTTGACAGCCATATACCCGACGGGGGTATCGTTGTGAGGAAGGAACATACCCCCACCGGGTACACATGAACTGGGTCTATGGCAGGGAGTGAGAATCGTGGAGACCACCCAGCCGGGATACCACTCGAACAAGGACGCCCACCTGAAGCGACTGCGCCGGATTGAGGGCCAGGTGCGCGGTGTTCAGCGCATGGTCGAGGCGGACACCTACTGCATCGACGTGCTCACCCAGATCTCTGCGGCCACTAGGGCATTGGAGGCGGTGGCCTTGGCCCTGCTCGACGAGCACCTCAGCCATTGTGTCAGCGACGCCATCCACACCGGTGGCGACACGGCATCGGACAAGCTTAAGGAAGCCTCGGTTGCCATCGCGCGACTGGTGCGCTCCTGAACCATCCATAGTCGCTAACCCAAGAAGAGTAGATGAAACCCAGCGACGCCATCACGAGGGAGAACATCATGACTACCCAGACTTTCGCGATCACCGGACTGACCTGCGAGCACTGCGTCGGTGCCGTCACCAGCGAGTTGAGTGTGCTGGCCGGCGTGCGGGACGTGCAGATTGACCTCGTCGCCGGCGGCATCTCAACTCTGAGAGTCACCGCGGACCAGGAGCTCAACGACGACGAGGTGGCCGTGGCTCTGGACGAGGCAGGCGACTACAAGCTCACCGCCCTCTGACAACACCTCACCCAACCGAGCGTGACACAGCCTGCCGCCTGAGCCGGTGCCAGGAGAAAAGGGGAACCCATGAGCACCACCGCCGACAAGCTGGCCGACGAGCGCAGTGTCGAACTCGTCATCGGTGGGATGACCTGCTCCTCCTGCGCCGTCCGGATCGAGAAGAAGCTGAACAAGCTGGACGGCGTCAGCGCGACCGTCAACTACGCTACCGAGAAGGCCAAAGTCTCCTACACCGGGACGCGCACCCCCCAGGACTTGGTCGCCACCATCGAGGCGACCGGCTATACCGCTGCGCTGCCGGCTCCGAAGGCGAACAGCGGCGCCGCGACGGTAGGTGAGAGCATCCAGGACGAGAAGGATGACGCGGTCTCACGGCTGCGCCAGCGGCTGGTAATCTCCGCGGTTCTTAGCCTGCCGGTGTTACTGATGTCGATGATCCCGTCGTTGCAGTTCGACAACTGGCAGTGGTTGGCCCTTACGCTGGCTTCCCCCGTCGTGGTGTGGGGTGCCTACCCCTTCCACCGTGCCGCCTTCACTAACGCCCGCCACGGTGCGGCGACGATGGACACCTTGATCTCAGTGGGTGTCAGCGCTGCGTGGTTGTGGTCGCTGTGGGCGTTGTTCCTCGGTGGCGCCGGGATGCCCGGCACCCGAATGAGTTTTAGCCTCTTGCCTTCGACCCAGGGCGCGACGAGCAACATCTACCTTGAGGTGGCCTCTGTGGTCACTGTGCTGATCCTTTCCGGCCGCTACTTCGAGGCCAGGGCCAAGACGCGCTCAGGCGCTGCGCTGCGCGCGTTGTTGGACTTAGGCGCCAAAGACGTCGCGGTTCTGCGCGACGGTCTCGAAGTGAGGATCCCGATTGGCCAGCTCGTCGTGGGCAACGTCTTCAACGTCCGCCCGGGCGAGCAGGTCGCCACCGATGGAATCGTCGTGCAGGGAACGTCCGCCGTTGATGCCTCAATGTTGACCGGCGAGTCAATGCCGATGGAGGTCGGCCCTGGCGACCCTGTGGCGGGTGCCACTGTCAACGCGGGTGGGCGGCTGATCGTGCGGGCAACCAGGGTAGGCGCAGACACCCAACTGGCGCAGATAGCTCGACTGGTCGAGGATGCCCAGAACGGCAAGGCCCCGGTCCAGCGGCTGGCCGATCGAGTGTCCGGCATCTTCGTACCGGTGGTGATCCTTCTGTCGTTGGCCACACTGGCGGCCTGGCTGTTGACTGGGCACTCCCCTACGGCGGCGTTCAGCGCGGCCGTGGCCGTTTTGATCATCGCCTGTCCCTGCGCTCTGGGGCTGGCCACTCCGACCGCCTTGCTGGTCGGTACTGGCCGCGGCGCTCAGCTTGGCATTCTCATCAAGGGCCCTCAGGTTCTGGAGTCCACTCGCCACATAGATACGATCGTGCTCGACAAGACGGGCACCATCACAACCGGACGGATGAGTGTCGCAGCGGTTCATGCCGGCACAGGTGAGACTGTGGCGGAGGTCCAGGCCCTCGCCAGCGCCCTCGAGGACGCCTCCGAGCACCCCATCGCCAAGGCCATCGCCGATGCTGGCAGGGCGGCGATGTCAGCCATGTCGAGCGCGCCAGCCACCCAAGACACGCTTGCGGCGGTCGAAGGCTTTAGCAACCACGATGGACGAGGCGTCACTGGAGTGGTTGATGGCCGCGCCGTCCTGGTGGGCCGGCGCGCCTGGCTCGAGCAGGAGTGGTCCATCCACGCCCCGGCTGACCTGCTCGCCTTCGCCAAGGCCGCAGAGGCCGACGGTCAGACTCCCGTCTGGGTTGCTTGGGACGGCGTGGCCCGCGGCGTAATCGTGGTGGCCGACACCATCAAAGACACCTCAACGCAGGCCATTGCACAGTTCCGCACACTCGGGCTTCGACCGATCCTGCTCACCGGCGACAACAGTAAAGCCGCTCACGCGGTCGCCGCCCTGGTGGGCATTGAACGCCAGGACGTCATCTCTGAGGT
>PMJN01000190.1 GCA_003157445.1 Micrococcales bacterium | reverse complement strand
CCGAGCGCGGCGAGACCACCGGCATCGCTGACCCGCACGCGGACGTAGCGGGCAGTGGTGCCGGCAGGGAAGGCCCGTGCGGTCAGCGACCGATACTGGCCCGAGCTGTACCAGGATGCGGACGAATGCCAGATGAGTCCGTCACTGGACAGGTCGATCCCCGCCGAGGCGAGGGCGTGAGGCAGCGCCACCGAGGCGCCAGTCAGCACTGTCGAGCTACCGAGATCCATCTGGTAGTAGCCCGCACTCGCGACGCGCGCCGCCACCGAAGTCGGATCGACGCTGCCGTCGATGGCAGCCGCCGGGCCGGCAGCCGCGCTGGGCTGGTAGGTGAGGTCGGTGACCACTTTGAGAGAACCCTTGAGGTAACGGCTGCGCAAGTCGATCCGTTTGGTATCAGAGGGACGCAGGTTGACGGTCTTGGACCAGATGCCCACCTTATGAACCCTGATGCCCTTGGGAAAACACCAGTTGGACCCCAGGTCACCCACCTGAAGGGCACTGTTCTCGCTCAGCGGCACAATGCCCGTATAGCCGCTGGAGGTCCCCACCATGGTCGAGGTGAGGTTGCTCCAACTCGTGCCGTTACCGTCGGCAGAGACGAGGATCTTGTTCCCAGGACGGCCATAGCTGAGGATCAACTGTCCGCCTGGCATCATCATCAGATCCGGATCCGCGCTGGATACGTTGTAGGTATTGAGCCCAGCCCCGACCAGCGAGACTGGCGTCGTCCAGGTCGCACCGTCATTGCTAGACCTGGAGATCACCAAGCCAGCACCCTGGCGCGATCCGTTGCATACCGCCGGATTGATCGGTGCGCTCTGGCGCATGACCGCCACCAAGTCCCCGTTGGCTGCCCTGACTACTGTCGGCTCATCCCGGCCTTCGATACTTGCCCCAGCAGGGCTCGTCGCGATGGTCGACACGATTTGCCAGGTGGCTCCGGCGTCGCTGCTGCGTGCGAGCATCGAACGGTACTTGGGGTCACCGATACGGTGGCCATAAACCGCTGCCAGCAAAGACCCGTCGCGGCCAGTGACAATGCCGCGGTGGAAGTACAAGACGTCATAGGAGTCAGCGGCCGAGACAGTGCCGTTCTGTTTAACCCACGTGGCCCCATAATCGCGCGAACGCCAAAACGTGCTCTGAAAAGCCTTGGGCCCCACCACAGTTGTGCGGGTGTCCATGGCCACCAGTGAGCCGTCTGCGAGCTGGCTCATCGAGCTGATCGGGACCGCACTGGCCAGCGGCGTGAATGTCTTTCCTCCATCGACCGAGCGTTGGGTAACAAGCAGCTCCGGAGCTGCCGCCGAGTCAAGGTGCTCAGCGTATGAGAGCATCACCACCCTGGGGCCCAGTCCACCAGAGGGGGACGGGAACGACTGAGCGAATGGAAACTGCATGTACCTCGCTGCGACCGGGTTGTTGAGGTCGACTACCCCGCTGACGATCGATGTCTCAGCGCCCAGACCGATCCCGCTCACCGCCGGCGCCGTGGCTGCCGGCGCTGTGTCTGCCACCGCCGCCAGGCCAGTCCCCAGGACAAGAATGCCAACGCACGCAGCCGTGCCGGCGAACTTGAGATGTCCCACTGTGATCCCCCTTGTCTTTGCCACCGTCAACAACAGTGCAGACCCACCAGAGGCCAGCCGGAGTCTAGGCCAAAACGCAACCACTAGCGCCGCCGCCACCGGTTCATCATCTCGGACAATTTCTTGGAGTCTTCGAGCAGCTTGTTGAACTACCGCAAACCGTGCCACGAACCAAATCTGTCACCTCTGCCCGTGCACCGCTGCTGGGAGGTACCCGCCAGTTTGGGCCGACGGCCCCCACCCATGCCTGGACAGCGCGGGGCTCAGGCGGTCGCAGCCGCCAGCTGACCGCAGGCGCCGTCGATGTCCGAGCCTCGGGTGTCACGCACGGTCGTCGGCACGCCGAGGGCGCGCAGCCGGCGCACGAACTCACGCTCGACCCCTGGGTGGGATGCGGTCCATTTGGAGCCCGGCGTCGGGTTCAACGGGATGGGGTTGACGTGCACCCAACCTCGGCCACGGGCGTTGAGCTTTGTCCCTAGCAGATCCGCCCGCCAGCCCTGGTCATTCATGCCACGAATCAGTGCGTACTCGATGCTGACCCGTCGACCGGTCACCACGAAGTACCGATGTGCCGCGTCGATTGCCTCGTCAACTGACCACCGGGTGTTGATCGGCACCAGCTCGTTTCGCAACTCATCGTCGGGCGCATGCAGCGACAGCGCCAAGGTGAGCGGAATGCCTTCTTCAGCCAGCTTGTCGATGGCCGGAACCAGCCCGACGGTCGACATGGTGATGCCTCGTGCTGACATGCCCAGGCCGTCGGGGGCGGGGTCAGTGATCCGTCGAATCGCCCCGATTGCCGCCTTGTAGTTGGCCAGCGCCTCGCCCATCCCCATGAAGACCACGTTGCTGACCCGTAGCGGGGCACTCTCGGCCCCACCAGCCACATCCCCTCGCCGAAGCAGCCGGGCGGCGTGCACGACCTGCTCGACGATCTCGGCTGTCGACATGTTGCGGGTCAGTCCCTCCTGCCCTGTGGCGCAGAACGGGCAGTTCATGCCGCAACCGGCCTGACTGGAGACGCAGATCGTGACCCGCTTGGGATACCGCATGAGCACGCTCTCAACAAGGGCGCCATCATGGAGTCGCCACACCGACTTGATCGTCCTGCCTTTGTCGGCACTCAGGGTCCGGATCGGCGTGAGCAACGGGGGCAACAACCGGGCCACCAGGTCGTCGCGGATGGCCTTGGGCAGGTCGCTCATCTCCTCGGGCGACTCCACCAGGCGCTCGAAATAGTGAGTCGACAGCTGCTTGGCGCGAAAACCCTTATGCCCCAAGGCTTCAACAACGCTCTTGCGCTCGGCTGGGTCGAGGTCGGCCAGGTGCTGCGGCGGCTTACCTGCGCGAGGGGCCGTGAACGTCAGCTCCCCCGGTCTGGGGCGCGCACTTGAGCGCGTCAACAGGGGTACCTGCAGGGAGGGCGTTGTGCTGGGTTCGGCGTCAGACATCTCCCCCATTGTCTCAGGGGTCAGGGGTAGGGAACGAATATGGTCAGAATCGCCCAGGCGACCGGGGCTGCCAGCAGCAGAGAGTCCATTCGATCCATCAACCCGCCGTGGCCCGGCAGAATGTTTCCCATGTCCTTGATCCCGAGGTCACGTTTGATCGTCGACTCGGTCAGGTCACCCAGCGTGGCCGAGACGGCCAGGGCCAGACCTAGGATCGCGCCGGCCCACCACTTTCCGCCTAGCATCACCATGACGGTCCCGACGCCGACGATGACGCAGACGACGACCGAACCAGCGGCACCCTCCCAGGATTTCTTGGGGCTGACCGACGGAGACATCGGGTGCTTGCCGGCGATCACACCAACGGCGAAGCCCCCAATATCGCTGCAGATCGTGACACCGATAAACACGATGACGCGCTTGGCGCCGTCGGGCGCCAGGAGCAGCAGGCTGGAGAATGAGGCCAGCAGAGGCACGTAGGCCGCGACAAAGATACCGCCGGTGATGTCCCTGATCGAACCCTGCGCCCCATCGGACACGCACCACAGCAGCACCGAGATGCAGGTAAGGCCAAAACAGACCGTCAACGCCTGGCCGCCGCCCACGTAGGATGCGGCAATCATGGTGACGGCGCCGACCATGCTGGGAACCAACGGAACATTGACCTTGCCCTTGGCAAGGCCATCCCGCAACTCCCAGACAGCCAAGCAGCTGGCCACGATCACGACCCCGAGAAAGGCCTCTTTGCGAAAGAGCAGGCTCGCCAGAGCCAGGGCTCCCAGACTCACCCCCACGCCGATGGCAAGTGGGACGTTGCGCCCCGCGCGGCTGGGTCTGCCCCCGGAGGCGCCAGCTGGCGCGCGGCGCTGGCTGCGGTGAGAAGGTCGTGTCGTCATGCGTTGATGGGCTCGCTTGCCTCAGACCTCGAGGAGCTCGCCTTCCTTGACCTTGAGGATGGAGTCGACGTTCTCGACATGCTTCTTGGTGAAGATCTCCAACTCCTTCTCGGCGCGGGCGCCCTCGTCCTCACCGATCTCACCGTCCTTGACCATGTGGTCGATCTCTTCCTTGGCCTTACGCCGGATGTTGCGGATGGACACCTTAGCGTCCTCGGCCTTGGTGCGCGCAAGCTTGATGTACTCCTTGCGACGCTCCTCGGTCAACTGCGGGAGGTTGACGCGGATGACAGTGCCGTCACTGTTGGGATTAATGCCCAGGTCGGAGTCACGCAGCGTCTTCTCGATCTCGGCCATCGCCGACTTGTCGAACGGCGTGATCAGGATGGTGCGGGCCTCAGGAGTCTGGAAGGACGCCAGTTGTTGCAAAGGGGTTCGCGAGCCGT
Source organism: Micrococcales bacterium (assembly GCA_003157445.1). Lineage (GTDB taxonomy): Bacteria > Actinomycetota > Actinomycetes > Actinomycetales > Dermatophilaceae > UBA4719. The sequence continues at coordinate 80 of PMJN01000190.1, read as the reverse complement.
AGTAGTCCACGGTGAGCTTGTTGAACATCGCGGCGTTGGCTCGTCCTGTACGGATGGTCGCGAAGTCCTCTTTGGCAACC
>PMJN01000210.1 GCA_003157445.1 Micrococcales bacterium | reverse complement strand
GCCGTCGGAGCCCATCGGCACCCGTGACATCGACTCGACGCCACCGGCGATGATTAGGTCTTCCCACCCCGACCGCACCTTCGCCGCTGCGATGTTCACAGCCTCCAGGCCGGAAGCGCAGAATCGGTTGAGCTGCAGGCCGGCGCCCGAGCCCTCAAAGCCGGCCGCCAGGGCAGCGGTCCGGGCGATGTTGGCACCCTGCTCACCGACCGGCGTCACACATCCCAGGATGAAGTCCTCGACGGCGGCAGGGTCCAGTCCCGGGTTGCGCTTACGCAGCTCGTCGATCAGACCCACGACCAGCGAGACCGGCTTGCTCGCGTGCAGCGACCCGGTGTCCTTCCCTCGCCCGCGCGGGGTGCGTACTGCGTCATAGACAAACGCTTCACTACTCATGCAGACCATCCTCAAGGTGTGCTCTTCGCGCTTCACCCCCTCCGCCAGTGTCAGCGGTGGGCGGGAACCGCCCCTGGCCGGGGCCAAGGTGCCGCTGATGCGGGCTCAGGGTGCCTGTTGGTTCAACGGCCAGCCGAAGACTGTCGTTGCCGTTGTTACCCAAGAGTAGCTAACCGGTTGGGTCACGGTTGCAAGCGACAAGCGTCTTGACTGCAATGCAAGTAGTTGTGCTGTGAAAGGACTTGTGACGGGAGAGGCAGTGGCTAGGTCAGCCGAGCACGGGCCGCAAGGACGAGCACGCCCGGATGAGCACCATCCGGAACATCATTGTGCTCATCATCGCAGGCGAGGAGGGCCGCCAATTCCTTGCTCACGTTGTGCGCAAGAGGGCCGACCCAATCCAGAGAAGCACCTTCCGAGTCCTGATCCACAGCGCTCCCCTCACAGCCTGTGAGGCTCCTGCCGAAGTCAATGCGAGATCGATGCTTTCCTGGCCACGTTGCCGGCTCAAGTTGGCGCAGGTGATCAGCGAGGAGCGCTGCAATCCCTGTCCCCGTGCCGGATTGGGTTGCTGGAAATAGTGGGTGAGATCGATACGCTCGATTTCGGTGACGGTTTCGCGCACATGACCGATGAAACCGACATGTACTTGGGTACCGAACATATGCATGGTGTCGTGGCGATCAAGGCCTCCTTCATCAAGATCGACGAGCCGCTCGACATCATTCATGACGTGTTCGAGCGGTGAGATATGGGCCGTACGCTGCTTCTGCGCAGCGAGACTTCTGCGCGGCGAGACAATCATTGCGAAGAAAGGGCGAGCCGGACTGCGTTGTCAAGGCGCCGTTCATACACATCTTCTATGGAACCGACGATGACAGCGGCCAAATCGCCACGCTGTGAGTCGCCGCCGGGCACTTAACCACCAACTCCGTGATGTGACGGACGATGAACCGGGGCCCAGGAGGTGCCAGGGTTGGCCGTCAGCACACCATCGTCGTGGATCTTGTGTTGCCACACCCATGGCGGGCCCGGCAGCACCCGGGTAGCGTCCCGTTGGCCCGGCTGATGTCGGCTGTTTGTGGGATGCGCGCGAAAGTTGTTGCGAGTCAGGTGTCTCCAGTGGTCATCACAGGCTTGCAGCCTTGGGACCGTAGGTCCATCGCGAGCATCGAAGGTTCGAATCCTCGACCCGTCACCATGTGCTGAAGGGGCTCTGATGCGATGAAGGAGCGGGGCCTCCACCACCAACCCATTCTGACTTCTGAGGAACCGCTCACCTGGAACTGTCTCCGCCGCCCACATTGTTCGTCGAGATAGGCGCCAACCTCAAGGCCCTCCGGCCGCTACGCGGTCGGGCTCCGCCCGAGCCTTGACCCCGACGGCTATCTCGACGTGTGCGCCGCGGTCGAAGACAGCCCAAATCTGAGGTCGCTGAGGCCTTGACACGGCCCCGCTCCTTCAGGGATGACCAGCGGAACGCAGGCCGAGGGCCTTTTCTTATTCCAACCACTACTGGAGGCGGGGCACGAGCTGGGCCGAGCCACGCTCTACTGGACGCTGACCACTTGGCGGACGTCGAGGTCGTTGCCAGCGTCGCCTTCGCCGAGGCCGCCACCTCATGTTGTCTGGCCGTGCCAGCACACCACTCATGTTCTGTTGATTCCGGCTGTGGTTCCAGTTCCAAACGACTGCCTACGACCATGGCGGTGTGCATGCTCGGGTCCCAGAAAGCGTCCGCTGGTTGATCGTCCATCTGAACTGGTGCGCGTGCGCTGCGGTGGAGTCACGGAACAGTGCGAGGCGTTGCGGCTAACAGCGTCGAGGCGATGAGTTGGTGGCCGGCGGCGTTGGGGTGGTCGCCGTCGGCAGCCAGTAGAGAGGTGGGGTTGATAGAGCCGTTTCCCTTGAAGGGCGCGTACAGGCTCACGCAGGTGGCGCCAGCGCTTTGTGCACCGCCGCAGATCCGTGTGCTCTCAGCGCGGGTGAGTGCGTCGCTCCAGCTCTGGAAGGCGGCGCCGTGCTCGGCGGTGCCGACGTCACCGTCCTGGAACACGTTCCAGTAGTCAGTCACAAGAACCATCGGAGGATGAGCTGGGTTGGCGGCCCGTGCGGCGTCCACGATCAACTCCACGTTATGTCCGGCGCTGTCGATCAACGGCGTGTAGCAGGTCGCTGGACAGCTGCTGGGCCCTGCGGATTCCAGCGGATTGAGGTCGTTTGCCCCGATCGTGACCAGCAGGATGTCTGCGTTGGCGACTTGGCTGCGGAACGCCCCGGGCTTGGTCATGGCCGCTAACAGCTGTGAACTGGTCCAGCCAGGCACGCCTAAGTTCACCGAAGAGGTCGCCACATCGTCCTGGGCAGCCAGTTGCGTGGCATACAGCCCGACGAAGGTCTCGCAGTTGCAGTTGTAACCGGAGGTCACTGAGTCGCCGATCCCGACCACTGTGATCGACCGGCTGGTACCCCTCGACGCGGCGGCGGCCGGTGCCGGCGGCCGGGAGGTTGCGAGGCTTGTCGTGGTCGACGCACCTTTGTTTGGTGGCTGGCCATGGGCTGCCTGGGCGAAAGTGGTCACCGTCACGATGAGTGCGACCGCGATCAGCGCAGTGGAGGCTCGGGCACGCAGTGGTGCACGGCTCAGTCGGAACCTGTGGGAAGCCAGGGCCGTCTGCTCAGTGCCGCGCCTGCCTCTCAGCTCGTCCCACCTATGCCCAGGAGGTTGCGGCGTACCCTCGGGAGGCTGCCGTGACGAGGGTGAAGCCTGCTGCGTCATCAGAATCTCCTTTGCGCTTCGGAGAACTTAATCTCATGAATGTCCAACGATGCTGGACGCTGACTGACAATCTGCTGTGAGTCGATTTGTATGCATGGCGGAGCGCCGGGACCCTTGTCGCGGTTGGCGGGTATCGGGACTCAGTTGGGCGGTTTCTGGGCCTGGGCAGCTTGCGAGTCCGGCACGGGCTGCGCGCTGGGCGCGAGCTCAGCGCGCACAGCACGGTAGGTGTCCACGTCAATCTCGCCGCGTGCGAGCCGCTCTTCCAGGATCCTCAGCGGGCCAGAACCCGCTGTGGCCACTGACGACGGATACTGTTGGCGCCCCGAGTTGCGCACGCTGGGGGTTGGCCGTGATCCGCGTTGTGTTACGACCCACACGGCGACCGCGATCGCGGCGGCTGCCAAAGCCAGCCCCAATCCACCAATGACAATTATGGCCCAGGGCGCTGGGCCATAAGCTCGATGCCACATGACAACCACTCACTTACTTCTGGTTCGTACCGAAGCCGAGTCGGACTCCGTATCTCTGCCTCCCACCAGGTTGCGCCCGCCATCTGAGTATCCCCAGAGTGGCCACTGAAGTTTCGCTGTGAGTTGCACAGGCTCCGCGAGGTGCAGGGTCGTGTGTGAGGCGTGTTGAGAGAGTCGTCAGTAGGGGCCTGGCGGCCCTCGGCGATCCCCAACGCACGGACCCAGCAACTGGCTGCGAACGTTCGTCCGGTCAGCTGCAGCGGTAGTCAACACATCACTTGACTGTCTGCACGTGCCTAACCGTTCTCGCGAGCTTGACCGGGTCTTCCAAGCGCTCGACGAACCGACGCTGGCGAACCTGGTTGAGCATCTGATCAAGAGGTCCAGCCTCGGTTAGTGGTCTCGCCAGCCCCTGGCCATGTCGCTACCTGCGGTGATGCAACATCTCGGCGTGCTCGAGGCGTCCAGGCTGGTCCGATCCGCGAAGGTCGGCAGGGTGCGTAGGTGTCGCATAGAGCCAGGGCCGTTGCGCAGGGTCAAGGACTGGATT
>PMJN01000458.1 GCA_003157445.1 Micrococcales bacterium | reverse complement strand
ACCGGGGAAGACATCGGGAACAGGAAGTTCGCCCGCGAAAGTCCTGAGGTGAAGTGCTGATGAGGATGTCCAAGCCCTTCGGGCGAGGGTCGGACAGGGGCCGTGCGCAGTGGTGATGGCTTGCTGAGCCCTTAGACTGCTGGCTGGCCCGCAGCTCTCCGCCGTCACCCGCTTTGCGCCGACGTTCCCGTGCGCCCCGCTCTCGTAAGGAGTTACCGTGTCGCACCTGACCTATCTGCAGGCGATCATGATCGGCCTACTGCAGGGCGTCTCTGAGCTGTTCCCTGTCTCCAGCCTTGGCCACAGCATCATCATCCCGGCTTTGATCGGCGGGGACTGGGCGCGGAACCTCAACATGACCGCCGACAAGTCTCCCTACCTGTCCTTTGTGGTCGCAGTCCATGTCGCCACAGCCATCGCCCTTATCGTGTTCTACCGCCGGGACTGGGTCCGGATCGTCTCAGGTCTACTCAGCTCGATCCGCAACCGCCGCATCTCCACCTCCTCGGAACGGCTCGGCTGGCTCCTGGTGGCCGCCACGATCCCGGTCGGCCTGGTCGGGCTGGCCTTCGAAAGCGTCATCCGAACCACGCTGGGGCGTCCCGTGGTGGCAGCGCTGTTCCTGACCCTTAACGGCGTTCTGCTTTTCTCGGTGGAGAAGCTGCGTCGCCGCAGCGCTACGGGCTCGCACCGCAAAGGTGTGCATGCTGCCACGAGTGCGGCCCGAGGCGGCGTTGGAGGTAGCCTCCCGGTCGAGGACCATCTCGCAGCAATGGTGCCGGCTATCGGGACAGCCACCAGAGCGGCAAGTGGCGAGGCTGAGGATGACGCGGCGGCCTTGGCGGCCGACGACCGACTCGGTCAGCGCGGCTGGGGCGAGTCCATCGCGATCGGCGCAGCTCAGATCCTTGCGCTGCTGCCCGGATTCAGCCGTTCCGGCTCGACTATCGCTGCAGGGCTCCTGCGCGGTCTGGACCATGAGGACGCCGCCCGGTTCGCCTTCCTGCTTGCCACCCCGGTCATTCTCGCCGCCGGCCTGCTCAAGCTTCCCGAGCTGGCCGGCCACGAAGGCAACGGCATTCTGGGCCAAGTCCTGGCCGGCAGCGTGGTCGCCGGTTTCGCCGCCTACCTTTCGCTGCGGTTCCTGACCCGCTACTTCCATACCCACACGCTGATCCCGTTCGCGATCTACTGCACTGTGGCGGGACTGTTCAGCCTCGCGTGGCTCACCTTTATCTGAGCTGATGCCAGCCGGGCGCGCGCACCTGCCCTGGCGATAACGCAGTCTCGATCCCGTGATGCAGCCGATCAAGGTCGGTACCGGGAATCTGTCGGTCGGTGCCTGCTGAGAGCGGGGATCGTGCTTTGCATTGCCTTGTGCCCCTGCCAGCAGTCCCCACACCGTGGCGAGATGGACGTTCAAGACCTTTCCTGCCCGACATCCTTCGCCCCGCCAGGGAAGTGGATGACCCCTTGGACATAAGCGCCTTCGCACCGCTGGAGCCCAAGCTNNAACATTTGCCAGGGCCAAGGCCCAGCAACCCGCGTGAGGGCAGTTTCAGGGCGCTCACCTCCGGTAATGAGCCGGTGGCCGTCTAGTCCTGCTCGAACTCTCGCTCCCCGTCGACGATGTGCACGGCCGCTTCCTCAGCACTGGATGCATAGCCGGCTGGCCCCACGTCGCGAGCGATCACTTCGGACTCCTTCACTGAGTGAACGCCTTCGTCCGGAGCGACAAGCCGACCGGCTCTGGGCTGGGCCTCAGCCAGGTCTGGATCGAAGGTGAGGTCGGGCTCCTCGGCGACTGTGAGGTGAAGATCCTCCTCCTCAGTGAGGTCGGCCTCTTCCTCGGCCGTGATGTCGGGCTCTTCCTCGGCGAGTCGTTCGTCAAGGGATTCGCCTCGATACGCCTCGGACGCGGTCGGAAAATGGCGAAGGTTGTACGGCTCCCGATCAGGTGGGCTGTATCCCGTCTCATCGGCCTCGTCCGGGTCGTCGCCGGTCAGACTCTCGATGGGGTCCAGACCATCGGTGTCATCTACCGGGTCCCCCGACTCGTAGACGCTGTCGCCGAACACGTCTTCGTCACTCATGCTTTCAGTCTCGTCATTTCGGACATCAATTACCAGAGCCGGCCGGCACCCGATCCCTGGCCGGCCAATGAAGCGATCGCGACCAGCATCGCGAGTTTGTTGACCGCGGCGGGCTGGCCAGCACCGGGTTGCCATATCGCTGGCGTGCCAGAACCCATCAAGGGTGGGGACGACACCAGATCGAATACAACTGCGAGCCGCAGACAGCTGTAGGGGCACGGCACGTAACCGACTGGGCCGTTTTCACGTGCGGCCCGATTGTGTTTCAACCGCGCCTATGTCGCAGGAGCGGGTGCTACCGCGTTGACATCCTCCCGGCCATCAATGACGCCATGGGCTGCCGCGCCATGGGCTGGCGCGGTTCACTGCTGGTACTTCCAAACAGTGCCGGGCTTGGTTATGGCCCTACAGGATTGACCGCAGACCCTTCCCCCAACAGGCGGAAGGTTTCCTGGCGGCCCTCAACGAGAGCGTTTGCACCCTAGGAGAATTCCGATGATGAACGCACCGCTAGCTGATCGGAGGCTGCAATCTCTGCGAAGCTGCAAGACCTGGCCAGGACGACAGGATTCAGACCGGGAACTACAAGCCAAGAGCCGATGGAGGCCTTGTCCCGCAAGAAGAGGCACCTGCCAGGTTCACGACTCCTAGCGCCACTGCTAGGTAAGCCCGCCGATAGCATGAAAGGGTGGCTCACGTAACCGGGCACGTTCGCATCGCAGCCCCGCTGGAGCAGGTCTTCGACACGGTCGCCGACTCGCGCAACGAGCCCTCGTTCAACCCCACCATGACTGAGGTCGAGCTGCTAACACAGGCTCCCATCGGGTTAGGCACACGATTCCTTGCACACATGGGGAAGGCGGACATGCAGATGGTCATTGAGATCAGCGAGTTCGAACGGCCGCACCGGCTGGGTTCGCTCACCACGAGCTCGACGATGGAGACTTCCGGGGCGCTGACCCTCACCGTCGAGGGTGACGAAACGGTTATGTGCTGGGACTGGCAGGTGCGCCCGAAGGGGTGGTTCCGGTTGCTTGGGCCGCTGGTCGGGCCCCTGGGTGGCCGCATGGAGCGCAGGATCTGGACTGGGCTGAAGCACAAGCTCGAGAACGATGGCGACGCTCGCACCTCCTAACCGGTCACAACAGTGCTCAATCCATGACCCAGTCGCGCACGAGTTGGTGCGGGCCCTGAGCGGATCAAGTTCGCTGGGTCGCGCCCTCTACCAGCGGCAGTCCAGTGTTTCCGCTCGCCATCAGATGAGTGGGTTCAGATGACGCGGGGTTGGACCGCACGCAGGCTAAGAACGGCTTTCCGGCGATGTCGACGTCACCGCGCGCCCTGACGCCATCGGGGTGCCGCCAGGGCTATGCCGCACATGAGCGGCCATTTCCAGTGCTCATGGCCAGGAGTGTGCTCTGGATGTGTGGGGCCACCGCAGCCTCCCATGCGGGGAAGTAGGGTGGCGCGCATGTATGCCCGGGTCGCTCGACAGAAAGAGCCTGATGCTCATCTGGATCGACAAAGCCAAGGACGTTGGGCTCTTCCTACTGGTGACCAGCTTGTTCTGGGGGTTTGCCGTTCATTCCGCGATGCTGGACTACGCGATCCAGCATCACGCAGTCATGGCAACTCACAGCGCCGTCGTAACGGATGATTCACACCACCAGTGGGTCGAGTACACAACCAATGCCGGGCAGCATGTAGACGCCGCCCTTGGCAACGGGCTGAGTATGAGCCATGTGGAGCTGGGCGAAACCGTGAGGGTCAAGTACGTCAGTGACGACCCTGGCCATGCGTACCTGACCGACTACCAGCCCCGCTACGTCGATGCCATCGTCCTCGGCAGCCTCTTCCTGGGGATGGTGGCCCTATTCGCATGGAAGATCAGGCAGGAGTGGGACACCCGGGACGCCAGCAGGGCCGCCGAGAAGGTCAGGGCAGGGACCACCCCCGCCCCGCCCCTGGCGCCCTCGCACAAGAGCCGTCGCAAGGCGCCGCGAAAGTCTGCAAGCTCGAGGCCGCGGCCAAGGAAGACGTCGGGGTCCGGACGGCGGTAGCGCCGCTCTGCCGGGCAGCGGGTCCAACTCGAAAGGCGTGCCCATGAGGGCGGCAGGGAGGATGTCAACAGCTTTGAATCTTCCCGAGGTCAGCCCGCCAGCCTGCGTCGCTCATGGTCTGTGGGCTCAGCGCTGAGGTTGCGATCCGAGACCAACCTCGAGATCTGTGCTGCCAACCATCGGATCGGCGGGCTCACTGAGCTCTCAAGCTCTGCGGGTCAGGTCACAGGTGCGACCTGGACTGGGAACCGACTAAATCGTGGAGATGCCGTAGCTCTTG
>PMJN01000165.1 GCA_003157445.1 Micrococcales bacterium | reverse complement strand
CCGGCCTCTCCAAAATCAACGTCGGGGTCATTCCGATCGTTGACACGGCGCCGATCTGGCTCGGCAAGAAGAAGGGCTTCTTCGCTGCTGAGGGCCTGGACATCACCATTGAGCCGACCACAGGTGGTGCGGCCTCGGTGCCGGGTGTTGTTGCCGGCAGCTATGACTTCGCCTTCGGCAACTACGTCTCCGTCATGGTGGCCAAGGACAAGGGCCTCGATCTCAAGTACGTCGCCAATGGCGACTCGAGCGCTGGTAGTCCGGACTTCGGAGCCGTCGTCGTTCCCAACGACTCCCCGATCAAGACACCCGCCGATCTTGCGGGTAAGACGGTAGCGGTCAACAACCTGGCCAACATCGGAGACACCACCATCCGTAGCGTCGTGGAGAAGGTCGGTGGCGATGCGTCGAAGATCAAGTTTGTCGAGGTCGCCTTCCCGGACGCCGAAGCCGCCGTCAAGAACAAGCAGGTCGACGCTGCGTTGATCCTCGACCCGTTCCTCCACTCAGCGGTGGCCCATGGAGAACGGGTGATCACGTACAACTACTCGGCGTTCGACCCCAACCTCGATGTTGCCGGGTATTTCACAACGGGCGACACCATCAAGAACAAGCCTGATGAGGTCAAAGAGTTCAAGGCGGCCATGAACAAGTCGCTCGTCTATGCGCAGGCCCACCCGGACGAGGTGCGTCAGATCGTGACGACATACACGAAGATGACCGCCGACCAGGTGAAGGCCATCGTTCTGCCGGCGTACCGGGTCGACATCAACGCTGCGGCGATGAAGAAGCTGGGCGACGCCGCTCTCAAGTACGGCACGATCAAGTCCGCGCCGGATCTCAAAGCGTTGCTGCCGTAGCCAGTCCCCATTCCCTGACGGATACACGACGCAGAGAGGCTGACGTTCAGTGTCGACTACGAACAGCAGGATGTCACGGAAGCGTTTCAGCGAACCGCTGCTCGGTATCGGAGGCATTCTGCTGTTCCTGCTCGTCTGGGAGGCTGTTCCCCGCCTCGGTCTGGTCAGTGCGAGATTCCTGCCGCCGGCAAGCACAGTGCTGGTACAGCTGGTCAACTATCTGGGGCAGGCGAGCTTCTGGGGCGACGTGGGCCAGACCATGTTCAGCTGGGCGCTCGGACTGGTCATCTCAATTGTCGCGGCTGTCGTCCTCGGACTGATGATCGGCTCCAGCCGGTTCCTGGGACGTGCGACACACTCGACGATTGAGTTCCTGCGACCGATCCCCTCGGTCGCGCTGATTCCGCTGGCCGTGCTTCTCTTTGGCATCAAGATGGAGTCGTCCCTGCTCCTGGTGATCTATGCGTCGTTCTGGCAGGTGCTGCTGCAGGTGCTGTACGGAGTCCAGGATGTCGACCCGGTAGCGGACAACACTGCGAAGAGCTACGGGCTGGGGCGGATCGCACGGGTACGTTACGTCGTCTGGCCGACGGTGCTGCCGTACCTGATGACGGGGGTCCGGCTGGCTTCGGCGGTGGCGCTGATCTTAGCCATTACCGCCGAGTTGGTCATCGGAAGTCCCGGGCTGGGCAAGCAGATTGGCCTGACCCAGTCGGGCGGAGCGGTTCCCGAGATGTACGCACTGATCGTGGCCACCGGCGTGATCGGCGTCCTGATCAACGTGGGGGTGCGCATTGTTGAGAGGCGGGTTCTCACCTGGCACCCGTCCGTGCGAGGCGAGGGCATCGCATGAGCCCGCTCAAGCGCATCGCCTACTTCATCGGCCTGCCGGTGCTGCTAATCGCACTGTGGTGGTTGCTCACCCTCGGGCCCACCAACTTCTTCGTCCCCAAGCCCCTCAAGCTCGTGGAGACTTTCTGGACGGTTTGGGCCAGCGACCGCTTATGGACTGACTTCCTTCCCAGCATCATCCGCCTGTTCATCGGATTGGCAGCGAGCATCGTGCTCGGGGTGGTGCTCGGGGTGTTGATCGGGACCTACCGATGGCTTCGCAGCTTCACCGAGCCGATACTCGAGTTCTTTCGAGCGGTCCCGCCTCCGGTGCTGGTACCGCTGCTCATGCTGCTGATCGGGATCAACGACCAAATGAAGATCGTCGTCATCATCACCGGAGCCATCTGGCCCGTTCTGTTAAACACGGTCGAGGGCGTGCGCGCGGTCGACCCGGTGCTCAGCGATACCACTTTGACCTATCGCATCACCGGGTTGGCCAGGCTGCGCTATTTGGTGTTGCCCGGGGCGAGCCCGCAGATCATGGCCGGCGTCCGGCAATGTCTGTCGATCGGCTTGATCCTGATGGTGATCTCAGAGATGTTCGGCTCGTCTTCCGGGCTCGGTTACACCATCGTGCTTTTCCAGCGTGGCTTCGCCATCCCCGAGATGTGGAGCGGCATTGCGGTACTCGGACTCATTGGCATCGGGCTCTCCTTCGTCTTTCGAGGCGTCGAGGGTCGGGTGCTGGGTTGGTACCACGGACTAAGAGAGATGCAACGTGACACCTAGTGAGCTGACCATGACCCAGATGACCCAGACGACCCAGACGACCCAGATGAACAGATCGGCACCTTTACCGATGCTTTCGGTGCAAGGGCTGAAGAAGGTCTACCAAGTCCGCGACGGTGAGGTTGAAGCCGTGCGCGACCTCACCTTCGACGTCGCAGAAGGGGAGCTGGTGTGCCTGGTCGGCCCGTCCGGTGCCGGCAAGACGACGCTGCTCAAGTGCATCGCCGGCCTTCTGGCGCCGACCGATGGCGTCGTGCAACTTGCGGGCAAGACGGTCACGGAACCACCCAAAGCCATGGCCGTGGTGTTCCAGGAGTACGGCCGGAGCCTTTTCCCCTGGATGACCGTGCGAGACAACGTCGAGCTGCCGCTGAAGAACCAGCGGGTTCCCAAGGCAGAGCGCGAACAGCTGGTGAACGACGCACTTGCCGCAGTCGAGCTGTCCCACGTTCCGAAGAGCTACCCCTGGCAGCTCTCCGGCGGCATGCAGCAGCGCGTCGCTATCGCGAGGGCTGTTGCATACCAGCCGAAGGTCATGCTCATGGACGAGCCGTTCGCCGCCGTCGACGCCCAGACCAGGGCGGACCTCGAGGACCTCATCCGGAGCATCTGGAAGAAGCTCGGTGTAACCATCCTGTTCGTCACCCATGACATTGATGAATCGGTCTACCTCGGCGAGCGGGTCATCATGCTTTCGAACTCGCCGACCGTGGTGCAGGACGACCTCAAGATCGATCTCCCGGAGCAACGCGACCAGCTCGAGACCCGCTCGAGCCCGCGCTTNNACGCCTTCTGCAACCGTGCGCGACGCCTGCTTCGATGTGATGCGGGCGGAGGGCATGACGACGATCTTCTCAAACCCGGGTTCGACGGAGATTCCCTTCCTCACAGACCTGCCCGGCGAGTTCCGGTTCGTGCTCGGCCTGCATGAGGGGTCTGTCGTCGGCATCGCATCCGGTTATGCCCTGGGAACCGCCCAACCGGCCTTCGTGCTGCTGCACACGACAGCAGGTCTGGGAAATGCGGTCAGCGCGATCGCCACTGCTCGGGTGAACCACGCACCTATGGTGATCGTCGTCGGCCAGCAGGACCGCAGGCACCTGGCACTGGAACCCTTCCTGGCCGGGCGGCTCGGCGGGCTCGCCGGCGAATACCCGCTCGATGTTCTCACTCCGGTGATTGCGGCGGACGTCCCTTCCGCACTTCGCCGGGCGACGCATACGGCTCGAGAGGACAACGGCCCGGTGATCGTGATCGTGCCGATGGACGACTGGGATGAACTGGTCGACCCCGCAGCGACAGCGACGGCCAGCCGCAGCGTCCTCTCGCCAAGAGGCGTGCCCATCGAGTTGGCCGAGCTCGAGGCGGCCCTGGCATCGGCGGATTCGCCGGTTATCGTCGCTGGTTCCGGCAACGACAGCCAGGCGGGTTGGGCAGCGCTCACTGAGCTCGCGGAACGGTTGAGCGCGCCGGTCTGGCAGGAGCCGTTCGGCTCGCGTGCCGGTTTTCCGCAGGACCACTCGTTGTACCGTGGGCAGCTGCCGGCCGATCGGCCCCGGTTGCGTGACATGCTGTACGGCCACGATCTGCTGCTCGTGGTCGGAACCGCCGCGCTCCGGCAGTACCCCTACCGGCCAGGCCCGCTCGTTCCGGACGGCATCAGGACCTTCGTGATCACCGCTGACCCGGGCGAGGCGCACCGGTCACCGGCTGAGCTTGCGATCATCGGCGACCCGGCGGTGCTCTGCGGCGCGTTGGCTGCGGCGCTCCCGGCAACGGAGAGGCCGGGCTCCGCCACGCCACTGCGCAGCGGTCACCGTCTCGAGGCGCCAGGCGACGGGCCACTTCGCGCGGCCCACGTGTTCCAGATGTTGGCAGATCGGCTGCCGCCGG
>PMJN01000402.1 GCA_003157445.1 Micrococcales bacterium | reverse complement strand
CTGGCAGACATACAAGGCCTTGCATGATGTCGAACCGAAGCGAGTGAGCTCACGGGTGTTCAACGAAGAGCACTGAGGGCATTTGACGCTCATTCCCAGACGGATGAGGCCGGACCGCACGCCGGAGCCGCCGGTGGGCGGCGCGATACCGTATTCCGCCAGCTTGGCTTTGCCCGAGTCGGTCATCCAGTTCGTGGTCCAGGCTGGGGCGAGCACCGACGTGACGCGGACATCGTGGTACCCGTGCCTAGCCAGTGCCGTCACCACATCGTCGGCGATGGCGTCCATGGCGGGGCATCCGGAGTAGGTGGGGGTGATGGTGACTTCCACACTCAGGTGGCCGGCACCGTCGTCCTCCAGCCGGGCATCGCGCAGGATGCCAAGGTCCTCGATCGTGAGAACCGGAATCTCTGGGTCGCAGACGGTGGCGGCGATGTCCCAGATCTGGGCGGCCTCAATCCCGGCGGGGCGCACGGCTGCATTCGTCGACATTGTTCTGGCCCCTAGTCAATAGCTCGTTGAACCGTCACCACGTGGCGCCGGGATGTTCCCGGGCCAGGACCTGCATCTCGGCGAGGATGTGACCCAGGTACTCGGAGTGCCGCCCCGATCGGCCACCGCCCGCTGCTCGTGGAACTTCTTGCACGTCAAGCTCGGCCTCAGCCAGTATCTGCGTGATCCGGCAGTCATACGCCACCCGAAGCGATGACGGACGCACGGCGATGCCTTCGAGACGGTCAATCAGCTCGTCGTCATCAAATAGCTCGGCGATGTACGGCCAGGTCAGATCCAGCCCGTTCACCATGCGGCGCCGGGACTCCTGCGTTCCCAGCGCCAGGCGCAGGACCCACTGGTAGGCATGGTCCTGGTGATAGTCCACTTCCTTCAGTGCCTTGGCTGAGATGGCGGCAAGAGTCGCATCCTGGGAGTCGACCAGCCGGTTGTAGAGCAGGTGCTGGAAGGTGGAGACGACCAACTGCCGGGCAATGGTGCGGGCGAAATCTCCATTGGGCTGTTCCACCAGGTGGGCCGAGCAGAACTCATCCTCACCGCGGAAGTAGGCCAGGTCATCCTCGGTCTTGCCCCAGGCCCCGCCCGCATAGGACAGGAAGGACCGGGCATGACCCAGCAGGTCCAGGGCAATGTTGCTCAGGGCAATATCCTCTTCCAGCTCCGGAGCACGGGAGACCCACCAGCCAAGCCGCTGGGCCAGGATGAGCGCGTCGTCTCCCAGCCGCAGCGCGTAGCTGGCCACGTCTTGCGGAACGACCACGGAGCCGGCGGCGACCTTTCCCGCGATGTCCTCCGGCCGCAGGGCGTTACCGGGGGTGATCCGGGTGGCGCTGGCCATGGCATCGCCGGTGGCCGCCCCCATGGCAGTGGCGACGACAGGAGTGGTACCAACGGAGCTCACAGGTGCTTCACCCCTTCGCTCTTGGTGTAGTACGTAGCGTGGCGGTAGTCCTTGCCCTGCGGGGACTCGAAGAACTCCCCTTTGGCGTCAGGGTCGCTGGCGATGATGGCTGATGCCGGCACCACCCACAGCGACACACCTTCGTTGCGACGGGTGTACAGATCCCTGGCGTTGCGCAGCGCCATGTCGGCGTCCGGCGCGTGAAGGGAACCGGCGTGGACGTGGGACAGGCCCCGGGCAGATCGGACAAAAATCTCCCATAGTGGCCAGTGGGCACCACCGGAACCGGTCTGCGTGTCTTCCGTGTTCACCTAAGCCACCTGCTCTCTCTTTGCTTTCTCGGCTGCATATGCAGTGGCTGCTTCGCGCACCCAGGCGCCGTTCTCGTGCGCCTCGCGGCGGCGTGTCAGCCGCTGCGCATTGCATGGTCCGCGTCCGGCCAGGACTTCGTTGAACTCATCCCAGTCCAGCTCGCCGTACTCCCACTTGCCCGTTTCCTCGTTGAACCTGATGTCGTCGTCTGGCAGGGTCAGGCCAAGAACCTTGACCTGCTCGACGATCATGCCCACGAAGCGCTGGCGCAGTTCATCGTTACTGAAGCGCTTGATGTTCCATGCCATGGACTGGCTGGAGTGCGCGGAGTCAGAGTCCGGTGGGCCGAACATCATCAAAGCCGGCGCATACAAGCCGTCGACGGCGTCCTGTGCCATCTGCTTCTGGGCCGGCGTCCCGTTGGCCAGCTCCAGCAGGATCTCGAACCCCTGGCGCTGGTGGAAAGACTCTTCCTTGCAGACCCGCACCATGGCCCGGCCGTAGGGGCCGAAGGAGGCACGGCAGAGCGGTACCTGGTTGCAGATCGCGGCGCCGTCGACCAGCCACCCAATGGCGCCCATGTCCGCCCAGCTTCGTGCGGGGTAGTTGAAGATCGATGAGTAGCGCGCTTTTCCGGCTATGAGCTGGTCATTGAGCACATCGCGCGGGATCCCGAGCGTCTCCGCTGCTGAATAGAGGTACAGCCCATGCCCAGCCTCGTCCTGGACCTTGGCCATCAGGATGGCCTTGCGTTTGAGGGAGGGCGCCCTGCCGATCCAGTTGCCCTCAGGCTGCATGCCGATGACTTCCGAGTGCGCATGCTGGGAGATCTGACGGATCAAGGTCTTGCGGTAGCCGTCCGGCATCCAGTCGGGCGGCTCGATCCGTGAGTCGGCCGCAATGATCTTGTCGAAATATGCCTGGCCCGCCGCGGCCGTTTCGTCTCCGTCGGCGTTCGCAACAGCGTGGTGGTCGCTGTCCTGTGTTGCCATGTCTTCACCTCGTGTGAGATCCCTGGTTGACGAACGGCACGTACTTAGGTAAGACTTAGTTACCGACCGATCGGTCAGAATATGCCGACACTTTCGTGCCCGTCAACCCCCTGGGGATGTCTGGTATGCCAACAGCCCGCGCCACCAGCCTGAGAAGTCAACCGAGGAATCATTCGGTCGTGCCGAGGGTTGCGTCGTCCACCCACAAGAGACCTGTTGCTGTGCTGGAACGACCACCGAAGGGAAATCAGCAGATGATCGCCACAGTTCCGGACATCGACACTGCGGGCCTCGACCCCGAAGAGCGGATGAGCCGAGATGAGATTGAGTGCCTTCAGCTGAGCCGCCTCCAGCACACCGTGCAGTACGCCTACGAGCGAGTGCCGCGCTACACCAAGAAGTTTGACGACCACGGGGTCCACCCCGGTGACCTGAAGGAACTTTCAGATCTGGCGAAGTTCCCCTACACCACCAAAGAGGACCTCCGACAGACGTATCCCCACGGCATGTTCGCCGTACCGTTGAACCAGGTCTCCCGCATCCACGCCTCATCAGGGACAACGGGGCAGCCAACCGTCGTCGGCTACACCCGAACCGATCTTGAGAACTGGGCCACGCTGGTGGCCCGTTCCCTTCGCGCATCGGGTGTCCGCCCTGGCGACAAGGTCCACAATGCCTACGGCTACGGCTTGTTCACCGGTGGGCTCGGCGCGCACTACGGCGCCGAGAAGCTCGGCTGCACGGTGATCCCGATCTCTGGTGGCCAGACGCAGAAGCAGATCCAGCTGATCCAGGACTTCGAACCAGACGTAATCCTGAGCACTCCGACGTACTTGCTCACCATCTTCGACGCGATGCGCGCGGCCGGCATCGACCCGACGCACACG
>PMJN01000084.1 GCA_003157445.1 Micrococcales bacterium | reverse complement strand
GAACCTGTTGGTCAGCTATTCCGAGAACGCGCTCGGGTTCTTCTAGCAACCCTCTAGAACATGGGCAAGAGCCGTCGGGTGCCGCAGCACAGATCTGCTTCGCCCGACGGCTCCCCCATACCTAGGGCCCATCTGGCCCAAAGACTCTGCTACACCTTGCAGCACATACGACGAGAAGGAGATTGCCATGACGAAGATGAAAGCAGCCGTAGTCCACGCCTTCGGCAAGGACCTCACCATCGACGACGTTGCCGTTCCTACCCCCGGCCCCGGGCAGGCGCTGGTGAAGCTCATCACCAGCGGTGTCTGTCACACCGACCTGCACGCCGTCGAGGGCGACTGGCCCGTCAAGCCGAACCCACCGTTCATCCCCGGCCATGAGGGCGTCGGTACGGTCATCGCCCTGGGCGAGGGCGTCACCAACATCAGTGTCGGCCAGCTGGTGGGCAACGCATGGCTCTGGTCCGCCTGCGGCGACTGCCAATACTGCAACACCGGCTGGGAGACCCTGTGCGAGAAGCAGGAGAACGGTGGCTACAGCGTAGACGGCTCCTTCGGCCAGTACATGCTCGTGGATGCCAAGTTCGCCGCGATTATTCCTGATGGTGCGGACCTGGTGGAGGTCGCCCCGGTCCTGTGCGCGGGCGTCACCGTGTACAAGGGACTGAAGATGACTGAGGCCAAGCCAGGCCAGTGGGTTGTCATCTCCGGTATCGGTGGCCTCGGCCACATCGCGGTGCAGTACGCCAAGGCCATGGGCCTGCGCGTGGCCGCGGTTGACATTGCCGATGACAAGCTGGCACTGGCCAAGAAGCACGGCGCGGAGCTTGTGGTCAACGCCCTTCAACAGGACCCGATCGAGGTCGTCCAGAGGGTCACCGGCGGCGCACACGGCGTGCTCGTCACCGCCGTTCACCCCTCGGCATTCGGCCAGGCAATCCACATGTCACGGCGCGGCGGCACCATCGTCTTCAACGGCCTGCCCGCAGGCGACTTCCCCGCATCGATCTTCGAGATCGTCCTGAAGGGGCTCACCGTGCGTGGATCCATCGTCGGCACCCGCCAGGACCTGGCAGAGGCCCTTGAGTTCTATGCCCGCGGACAGATCCACCCCACCGTGGCCACTCGGGACCTCAGCGAGATCAACGACATCTTCGACGAGATGAAGCACGGCAAGATCGACGGCCGGGTGGTCATCCAGTTCTGACCCGCTCCACCAGTTGGGCCCGGTTGTCGTAGAACACGTCAACCGGGGTTCTAATTGTGGGCATGGTTCCCAAGAGTGTGCGCGCCCAGGTGACTGAGTCGTGGTTTCGCTCGGCCGCCGCCGGCGTGCATGCTGACACCGTCGATGCTCCGATCACCCTTCCCGCTGACGCACTGCGCGACTACCGGGAGGCCCATCCGCTGGCGCAGGTTTTCCCACTGCTGGATGACGTCCTGGGACAGGCTGCCCGAGACTGCGACTCGATCATGGCGGTGTCCGACGCCGCCGGGCAGCTGCTCTGGATCTGTGGCTCATCAGGTCTGCTGCGCCGGGCGGAGTCGATCGGCTTCGTCGAGGGCAGCAACTGGGATGAGCGACTTTCCGGCACCAGTGCGCCCGGCATGGCATTGGCCCTCGACCAGTCTGTACGAGTCATTGGCAGCGAGCACTTCAGGCGCTCGGTGCAGCGCTGGAGTTGTGCGGCCACACCCATTCATGACCCCGAAACCTCAGCTTTGCTGGGCGTCCTGGATATCACAGGCGGCGAAGATGTCGTGATGCCGCAGACCATGGCAATGGTGCGGGCTGCGGCGCGGATGGCTGAGGCAGAGCTCGCCCGGGAGCTGGCTTCTTATGGCGCAAGGGAGCGGCCCCACGGCGGCGGGCTCTTTGTGGTACTGGAGTCTCTGGGGCGGACCGACTCATTGCTGACCATCGTCAGCGGCAACGGTAAGAGGCGCTCGACCCGACTGAGCCCCCGCCACAGCGAGATCCTCCTTCTGCTGGCCTCAGCAGCCCGCGGACTGTCCGGGGATGAGCTCGCTGTTCTGCTCTATGAGGAGGACAGCAGCGCTTCGACGCTGCGGGCCGAGCTCAACCGGCTGCGTAACCTTCTCGGGGAGGAACTGCTGGCTTCGCGGCCATACCGTCTGGTGGCCGAGCTCACCGCTGACTGGCTTGCCGTCGAGGCTCATCTCGCGGTCGGTGAGGTGGCTGCAGCGTTGAGGGCCTACCGCGGCCCCTTGCTGCCAGCCTCAACTGCGCCGGGCGTGGTGCGGCTGCGTGAGAACATCGAAGCGTCATTGCGCCAGGCTGTGCTTGGCAGCCGCGAGCCCGACCTGATGTCCACCTGGACCCGTTCGGCCTGGGGCGCAGACGACTACGTCATGTGGCAGGCACAGCTGAAAGCTCTCGGCCCGGGCTCCCCGCTGCGTCCGCTGGTAACCGGTCAGCTGGCCAGGCTCGACCGGGAGCTGGGCCACCCAGACCCGCCGGGGGCTAACCTGGTTCTGCGGTCAGGGCGGTCTGGATGGTAGCGGATCTGGTCTTCTTAGCCAGCCACACATTCACCCTCAGCATCACCCTGCCAGGCTAAGACCCGCTCGGAACCTCGATTATCACTTGGGTTTCCGGCGGTCTTGGCTTTCGCTGCGCCGGGAACCATTGTCGGGATCCGTCCGGTGAAGAAGGAGACCGCCCGCCGGCGGCCCAAGAACGTCTTGACCTTGGCCCCGGTGATCATCGTTGATCCCATGAACAAGGTGTAAAGCGTGATCGCCGTTGCGATACCGGTGATGCATGCGCCCAGGTCCGCGGCACCAGAAGCCATCGACACGTTCATGACGCAGCTGTCCGAGGTCATTGGGAACTGGCACGAGACCAGTACCGCCAGAACCAGTCCAGAATCGGTGCCCGCCTGTCCGACAATCTGATGACCATGGCAGTTGTGGAGAGCTCAGAGAAGGATCCTCACCGGTTCTTCCAGAAGCGATATGAATGCGGCCATCCACTGCGCGGCAGTTGCTCCGTCTATGGGCCGGTGGTCGACCGAAAGTGTGAAGCTCATGACCGTTCCCACCTTCAGCTTCCCCTTGGCGACGATGGGTTTGTGCAGCGCAGCACCGACTGCCAGGATTGCGGCTTGCGGCGGGTTGATGATTGCCGCGAAGCTCTCGGTGCCGAACATGCCAAGGTTCGTGACGGTCAACGTGCCGCCCTCCAGCTCCTCTTGGTGCAGGTGGCCCGACCTGGCCCGACCGACCAGGTCGCTGGTGGCCGCGGCGAGCGCCGACAGGGTCATCTGGCCCACGTTGCGCAGCACCGGGGTGAGCAGGCCGCGGTCGGTGATCACGGCCACGGCGATGTCAACCCCGGAGAACGACCGCACCGCATCGGGGGCCCAGACCACGTTCATCGCGGGCACCAGAACATGGGCGCGCGCCGCTGCCGTCACCACCAGATCGTTGATCGAGATGCTGATCCGGCCCGAGTCATTGCCCGAGCCCGCATCTGAGGCGTTGAGGCGCGCTCGCAGCTTGAGCAGCTTGTCGACACGGGCGGTCCCGCGCAGGAAGAAGTGCGGCGCATCCCGCGTGCTCTGGCTCAGCCGAGCCGCGACGGCGCGGCGCAGTCGTGTGTGCGGGATGTCCTCGTGTGCTGCCGCCGCCGCTGACGGGGTCCCTGATGTGGTTCTTGACGTGGCCAAGGCTGCCTGCTCGACGTCTCGTCGCACGATCCGACCTCCCGGACCACTTCCGTTGATGTCTTTGATCGACAAGCCCGCCTCCTTGGCCAGACGTCGGGCAAGGGGACTGCTGAAGACGCGCGTACCCCTTCCATTGGCCATACCGCCGGAGGACGACGAGGTCGTGGTTGAGGAGATGGCCTCCAAGCGCACCCCGAGCTCGGACAGCAGCGCACCGAGGTCCTTGACCTGCTCGCCTGGCTCTCCGATCAGCGAGATCGCAGCTCCGACCTCAACCACCGCACCTGGGGAGACCAGAGTCTTCAGGATCACCCCGTCTGCGTCGGCTGGTACGTCGACGACCGCTTTCTCGGTCTCAACCGTTGCAATGGTCTCTCCTGCCCTGAAGGGCGTGTTCTCGGGGATCGGCCACTGGGACAGCACTGCTTCCACCGCGTTGGCCGCAACCTCGGGCATGCGCAGCAACCGGGCCATGTCAGGACGCCGTGATCTGCGAGAGCCGCTCGGCGACTTCGTCGCTCAGCGCGATCGCCGCCCGCTCCAGGACCTTGCTGATGCTCGGCGAGGCCTCGCCACCGGTCACTCGTTGCACCGGCTGGTCGAGCCAGTCGAAGAACCGCCGTTGGATCTCGTCAGCCAGCCAGGCCCCATAGGACGTCCCGAGGGCACCCTGTTCGGCGATCAGCACATTGTTGGTCTTCTTGATGCTCTCCCCGATGGTGTCCCAGTCGATGCTGGCGCGATCGAGCCAGCGCAGGTCGATCACCTCGGCGTCGACGTTACCAAGCTGTGCGACAGCCTCAAGGACGTGGTGAACCATCGAGAGGTATGTGATCACGGTGATCTGTGATCCCTTGCGCCGGACGGCGGCCTTGCCCACGGGCAGGCAGTAGTCGAGGTCGCCCACCGGGCCTTCCCCCGTTGACGTGTACAGGTCCACGTGCTCGAGGACGACGACAGGGTCCTTGCACCGCAGGGCACTGTTCATCAAGCCCACATAGTCGAAAGGCGTCGATGGTGCGACGATCCGCCAGCCTGGGGCCGTGGCGAAGATCCCGGCTGGGTCCATTGAATGCTGCGACCCGTAACCGGTGCCTGTGGCTACCTTGCTGCGCAGCACAAACGGCACCTCACCGTCGCCCCCGAACATGTGCCGGGCCTTACCGATCTGGTTGAAGAGCTGGTCGGCGGCCACCCACATGAAGTCGGCGTACATGAACTCCACCACTGGCTTGAACCGGCCGTCGAGCGCGATTCCGCCCCCCAGACCCGCGAATGCATTCTCGCTGATCGGTGTGCCGAGGACCCGGTCGGGATAGGCCTCCTTCAAACCTCTGGTGGCACCGTTCGTCCCGCCATTGAGTCGGTGCACATCCTCACCCATCACCACGATGGTCTCGTCGGTCTGCATCCGACGCGCCATCACGCCAGCCACTGCGTCGATGAACTTCTGCTGCACGATCTCGCCGCCGAAGGTGTCGCGCTCAGCTAGGTGTGCGTCGTCGAACTCGCTCAGATCGCCTCGGACCCCAACGTCGACGAAGGCCGGGTCCGGCCACTCCGCCGGCTTGATCCGGCGCTGCCCCGGCTTACCACCGGGCAGCGGCTCGACAAGGACCTGGCCTGTCTCGGCCATGACCTGCTTGGCGCGCCTGACGATCTCCTCGACGCCCGACTGGCTCACAATGCCTCGGCGCACCAAGTGGCCGGCGACCTGCGCAATAGGGTCGCGCGCTCGCCATTGCGCCTCCTCCGCCTTGGAACGGTATCCGAACGCGCTCCCCGGATATGGGCCGTTCTGGTGAAAGTACCGGTAGGTATCTGCCTCGATCATGGTTGGTCCATTGCCGGCACGCATGTGTGCAAGCGCCTCTTGCATAGCGAGGTGGACGGCCAGTGGGTCCATCCCGTCAACCTTCCAGCTCGGGATGGCGAACCCTAGGCCACGCGCCGACAACCGCGGTTCCCCGGTCGCCTCGGCCACGTTGGTCGAGACGGCGTAGCGGTTGTTCTCGATGAAGAAGCAGATCGGCAGGTGCCAGGCGGAGGCGAGGTTGAACGTCTCCAGCGTTGAACCGATGTTGACCGCACCATCCCCGAAATAGGTGACCGACACAGCGTCCGTGCCGGCTTGCCGATTCGCCCAGGCAAAACCTGCGGCCTGCGGCACGCCGCCTCCGACGATGGCGTTGGTGCCCATCGCGCCTGCTTCCTTCCACTGCAGGTGCATGGAACCCCCGCGTCCGTGGCTGTATCCCCGAGACAGGCCACAGATCTCGCCGAGAGTACGAAGCAGCACGGTGCGAACCTCATCCGGCAGGTCTGCGGTGAGGTCAAGACCCTTGGGCGCGACGTGTGAAAGTGCCTTAGCCAGGAACTGGTGGTGACCGCGGTGTGAGCCGTTGACGACGTCTTGACTGCTCAGGCACAGGATGGAGCCGACAGCACCACCCTCCTGCCCGATGCTTGAGTGTGCCGGTCCGTGGACCAGACCCGCGCCGGCGAGCTCCAGGACGTACTCCTCGAACGTGCGGATCAGTACCAGCTGGTTGAGCATCGCGACGAGCAACGCAGCCTCAGCGCGGTCCCAGTCCTCGGTGGTAGCGATGAGCTCTACCCACGGAGCAGCCTGGGTGAGTTGTCTGTGCTCGGTCATCACACGCTCCACAGTTTGGATTGTTAACACCAAGCGTGCCACAGGATGGGATCCAATTTCTAGTCCACTTTGAATATCTGTTCGTGTGGACCGCATGAGAGATACTTGTCTATGATGTATTGGATCCATTCGTTGTCGTGAGGAGCACCGCAGATGGGACTGCCTGGATTACGCCAGCTCGATCACGTTGGATTCACTGTGCCCGATCTCGAGGAGGCAACACGGTTCCTGGTGGACGTGCTCGGCTGCGAGTATCTCTACTCACTGGGCCCTTTCCAGGACGACGGCGACTGGATGAGCGAGCACCTGGGTGTGCACCCCCGCGCAACGGTTCCAGAAAACCGCTTCTTCCGCTGCGGGGGGCAGGCGATCTTCGAGGTCTTCCGATACACATGCCCCGGCCAGCGCACTGCCGTCCCGAAGAACAGTGACGTCGGCGGGCATCACATCGCGCTGTACGTCGACGACCTCGACGCCGCCGTGAACTACCTCAAGGGCCAGTGCGTCACCGTGCTCGGCGAACCGACCGCGAGCACGGGACACAACCTCGGCCAGCGATGGGTCTACTTCCTGGCTCCTTGGGGGCTGCAGTTCGAGCTGGTGTCGTACCCGAACGGAAAGGCATTTGACCGGCAACAGAGCAAGAACCCGCAACGGGGCAGCGTGAGGCCGTCATGAGTTCCGGATTGCTCTCTGAGACATTGGCAGGTCCGGCGAGCCAACGGGTCGCCGACTACCTACGCCAAGCGATCCTCGACGGAGACATCAGGCCCGGACAACGCGTCCGGCAGGCTATGGTCGCCGAGCGGTTCGGTGCCAGCCGACTGCCCGTCCGTGAGGCGCTGCGCATGTTGGAGGCCGAAGGACTCATCGAGAATGAGGCCAACAAGGGAGCGCGCGTTCCGCTACTCGACATGGACGGGGTCGACATCATCTACCAGATGCGGGAACGCCTCGAGCCACTGGCGTTG
>PMJN01000144.1 GCA_003157445.1 Micrococcales bacterium | reverse complement strand
CGCGGTCAACATCCTCTATCGCAAGGAGATCGCCGAAGTCGTGGCAAACGATGGTGATGTCGACGCTGCCCGACAGGAGTTCATCGCCGAATACGAGGACACGCTGGCTAACCCCTACATCGCCGCTGAGCGCGGTTACGTCGACTCCGTGATCTCACCGTCCCACACTCGCCCCTGGGTCATTCGGGCCCTGCACGCGCTGCTCAACAAACGCGAGACACTGCCACCCAAGAAGCACGGGAACATACCGCTGTGATCGGGCGAGATCTATGACGGATGAAGCTGCCCCAGACCCGCAGGGCACCGACCCAGAACAGACGCCGGCAGTGCCGGTCCGTCTGGTTCGCGGCCACGCCTCGCCCGAAGAGCTCTCAGCCCTCATCGCGGTGGTTGCGGTCCTGTCTACCGAGTCCCCCGAAGATCAGGGCGACAACGACCGCCCGTTCGCCAGAGGCGGTCGGCACCCCCGGTCCCATTGGAGTTCTCCAGCAAGGATGGTCCGCGACACACCACGTCACGGACCCGGCGGCTGGCGGGCGTCCGCCTCTCCGAGCTGACACGTCAGCACCGGGCTGAGCGCCTGTTGCCGGCTGAGGTACGTTCCACCAGTGACCACTGACGCGCACGCGCTGCCAGCGCGCCCCTTTACCGACGTCGACCGCATCGCCAACGAGTATCTGGATGCGCTCGTCGAGCTGAGCCCCATCACCGCGACGTACCTCGGGATCGCCGGTCACGACGAGGACCTCGACGATTTCTCGCCGTCGGGTTACGCCGCCCAGTCCGTCCTGCGCGCCAAGACCCTTGGCGCTCTTGGCCAGGCTACTGCCGTCGATGACATCGACCGGGTGACCATGGCCGCGATGAATGAGCGCCTCGGCCTGGCCGAGGAGACCTACGCCGCAGGCCTTGACGAGATGTCCCTGAACGTTCTTGCCTGCCCTCTGCAGGCGATCCGCGGCGTCTTCGACCTGATGGCGACCCAGACGGACGCGAACTGGGTGACGATCGCCATCCGGATGACGAAGGTTCCGGCGGCCCTGGACAGCTACGTCGAGTCCCTTCGTGCGGCCGCACCCCAAGGCTTGGTGAGCCCCAGGCGACAGGTCCAGGCCTGCGCCGCACAGTGCGTGCAGCTCACAGCCCATGACGGCTACTTTTCCACGTTGCTCAGTTCTCATTTTGGGGACGCTGCCTCAGATGCCCTGTGCACCGCGGTCGGGCAGGCTGCGTCGGCCTATGCACGGATGGGTGACTTCCTGCGCGACGAACTACTCCCGCAGGCGCCCGAGGCCGATGCCTGCGGCCGGCAGCGATACCAGCTCCTGTCAAGGTTCTTCCTGGGTGCCACCGTCGACCTCGAGGAGACCTACCAGTGGGGTCAGCAGGAGCTGGCCCGCATTACGGCCGAGATGTCAGCAGTAGCAGACCAGATCCGCCCCGGCGCCGACATCAAGGAGGCCATCGCGATCCTCGACGCGGACCCGCGCTACCAGCTGCACGGGACAGAAGAGCTCAAGGCCTGGATGCAGGGCAAGGCAGACGAAGTCATCAGCAATCTCGCAGGCACCCACTTCGACATTCCGGGGCCGGCATGCACGATCGAGTGCCTGATCGCGCCGACCCAAACCGGCGGCATCTATTACACCGGTCCCTCCGAGGACTTCACCCGGCCAGGTCGCATGTGGTGGTCAGTGCCCAAGGGTGCCAGCGAGTTCGGCACGTGGCGCGAGCTGACGACGGTCTACCACGAGGGAGTCCCCGGCCATCACCTCCAGGTCGCCCAAACCGTGTTCCGCGGCGAACTGCTCAACCGCTGGCGCCGTATGGACGCCTGGACATCCGGTCACGGCGAGGGCTGGGCGCTCTACGCGGAGCGCCTGATGGCCGAGCTTGGCTACATGGACGACCCGGGCAACCGCATGGGTCTGCTGGACGGTCAGTCGCTTCGCGCCGCACGTGTGGTTTTGGACATAGGGGTCCATTGTGGTTTCCCTGCTCCCTGCGAAGTCGGCGGCGGCGAGTGGACCTACGACAAGGCATGGCAGTTCCTGCGATCTCACGCCAACATGGCCGAGGACTTCCTCCGCTTCGAGCTGGACCGTTATCTGGGTTGGCCCGGACAGGCGCCCTCTTACAAGATCGGCGAGCGTCTCTGGCTCCAGCTACGCGAGCAAGTCAAGGCCCGCGAGGGCGATGCCTTTGACATCAAGGCCTTTCACCGCAGCGCGCTCGACATCGGCGGGGTCGGCCTCGACACACTGCGCGAGGCCATCCTGGGCGCCTGAGCCCCCAAGCAGATACCTGTGCCAGGGCGGCAACCTGCTCCGATAGCCTGCCCGCATGGTCTCTGTGCGTGTTCCCCTGATTCTCGGCTCCGCCTCCCCCGCTCGACTCTCGACGCTGCAGCGCGCTGGGGTGAGGCCGTACGTGCTGGTCAGTGACGTGGACGAGGACTCCGTTGTGAAACGGGCCTATTCACAGTTTGGCGAACTCGCCCCTGAGGACGTCGCGCTCGTTCTAGCGCGCGCCAAGTGCGAGGCCGTCACAGGACTCCTGGCGGACGATGAGACTTGCCCGCTTGATGCCCCTGTCGGAGCTTTGGTTCTGGGCTGCGACTCGGTGCTAGAGCTCGACGGTGAGGTGCACGGCAAGCCCGTCGACGAGGCAGAGGCTATTTCCAGATGGAAGATGATGCGGGGCAGATCCGGGGTGCTGCACACCGCCCACTGGCTGATTGACGACAGGGACGACGGTGGCACCGGCGCAACGATGGGATCAGTGGCTTCGACAATCGTCCATTTCGCGAAAGTCAGCGACGAAGAGATTGCGACATACGTCGCAACTGGTGAGCCGCTGCAGGTCGCGGGAGCATTCACAATCGACGGGCTCGGCGGGCCTTTCGTGTCCGGAATTGAGGGTGACCATCACAATGTCGTCGGCATCAGCCTGCCATTGCTACGGGAGATGCTCGCCGACATCAACGTGAAATGGTTCGACCTGTGCTCCTAGGCAACCGACAAGCCAACCTCCTGATCAATGAAGTGCCGCGGGTTTGACCGAATCGTGGCACTTGTAGACCCGCTTGCCGTGGGTTGAAGAGGAGGCTGCGCGTCAAAGCTCGTTACTGACGGCTTCCAAGGCTGCCCTGGCGTCCCCAGCGGCACCCAGATGCACCGGCAGCCTCATGGCGTCAAGCATCCGTAACATACCCTCGCCCATGTGGTTCGCGACGACGGCCTCGACATGGTGGTCACGCAGGAACGTGACAACCCGCGCGTGGTGCGAGCCAGACGTGCCCTCGTCGTGCAGCCGGCTCCAAGAGACTTCGATCTCCTGCCAGCTCACGATCTCGCCGTCGACCACATCGGCCAGCGCGACCCAGTCAGCCCGCCCCCAACGGGGGTCGATCATGCCGTCTTTCGATACAGGCGCGCAAACGATCATGCCAGCCAAGCACCTCTCGTCTGGAGTTGCATAGCGACCACCGCCGGGTCGGAAGGATCGCCATCATGTTCCACCAATGTCCAACACGCAGGCCGGGAACTACAGCGGGGTGGCCCCGCTGGGGCCACCCCGAGATGACCTGGCTACGACGCGACCCCGGCCAACTGAGCCGTACCGGTGGTAACTTCGTTCTCTTCCGCGTTCAGCAGGGGCTGGCCCTGCAGATATCGGTCGATGGAACGCGCGGCCGTCTTGCCTGCGCCCATCGCCAGGATGACCGTGGCCGAGCCGGTGACGATGTCGCCGCCAGCGAACACGCCCTTCTTGCTGGTCTCGAGTGTGTTCTCGTCGGCGACGATATTGCCACGCTTGGTGAGCTCGAGTCCACTGGTGCTGCGTGTCAGCAGCGGATTGGCCTTGGTGCCGACCGAGACGATCACAGCGTCCACCTGGATACGTCTTTCGGAGCCTTCCTTAGGCACGGGGCGCCGGCGCCCACTGTCATCGGGCTCACCCAACTCCATGTCAATGACCTCGATTTCGTGCACCCAGCCACGCTCGTCGCCAATGATCTGAGTCGGGTTGGCCAGCAAATCGAGGATGATGCCCTCTTCCTCGGCATGGTGGATCTCCTCGTTCCGAGCCGGCATCTCGTCGTGGGAACGGCGGTAGATGAGGTGCACCTCCGCCCCCAGCCTCAGGGCGGTGCGCGCCGAGTCCATTGCCACATTGCCTGCGCCGATAACGGCGACCCTCTTGCCAACCGTGATCGGAGTGTCGTACTCGGGGAAACGGTAGGCCTTCATGAGGTTCGAGCGGGTGAGGAACTCGTTGGCCGAGTAGACACCATTCAGGTTCTCGCCGGGAATGTTCATGAATGAAGGCAGTCCCGCCCCGTTGGCCAAGAAGATGGCGTCGTGACCGTCTTCGAGCATCTGGTCAACGGTCAGGGTGCGCCCGATGACGTAGTCCAGCTTGAACTCCACGCCCAAGGACTGAACGTAGTCGCATTCCCGCTGCACGATCGCCTTGGGAAGCCGGAACTCGGGAATGCCATAGACCAGCACGCCTCCCGGCTTGTGCAGGGCCTCGTAAATCGTGACGTCATAACCCATCTTGGCCAGCTCGCCGGCACAGGTCAGGCCAGCGGGGCCAGAACCGACCACGCCCACGTGCTTGCCCTTCTTCGGCGCTGTCTTGGGCTTTCCGGAGCTCCCGTTGGCAAACTCCCAGTCGGCGGCGTAGCGCTCCAGACGCCCGATGGCAACCGGGTCATGCTTCACGCCGAGGATGCAGCGCTGTTCGCACTGCTCCTCCTGAGGACACACACGCCCGCAGACCGCAGGGAAGCTGGTGGTCTCCTTGAGCTTAGCAATCGCGCCGGCGGGATCGCCCTCGCCGATCAACTTGATGAAGGCGCCGATGTCGATGCCCACGGGGCAGCCCTCAACACATTTCGGCTTCTTGCACTGAATGCAGCGGCTGGCCTCCAGGATTGCCGTCTCTTGGTCGTAGCCCAGCGTCACTTCGTCGAAATTCGTCGCTCTCAGCTTCGCGGGCTGCTCCGGGATCGCCTGGCGGGGTATGGCCAGGCGCTTCGGTTTCCTCGCCGGCTTCTCGGCGCGGATGTTGTTGGTCATGTCAGGCAACTTTGTTCACCGCCGTGCTTACCAGATAGGCGTCCAAGGATTCCTTCTCCTGAGGGAGGTACTGCCGCTGACGGGCCAGCAACTGGTCGAAATCGACCTGGTGCCCGTCGAACTCCGGTCCGTCGACGCAGACGAACTTGGTCTCGCCCCCGACACTGCACCGGCAGGCTCCACACATGCCGGTTCCGTCCACCATGATCGAGTTGAGGCTGACGAGCGTCTTGACGCCGTACTCCAGAGTGGTCCTTGAACAGAACTTCATCATGACCCCGGGCCCGATGGCGTACACGAGGGC
Source organism: Micrococcales bacterium (assembly GCA_003157445.1). Taxonomy (GTDB): domain Bacteria; phylum Actinomycetota; class Actinomycetes; order Actinomycetales; family Dermatophilaceae; genus UBA4719. The sequence goes on along the minus strand of PMJN01000144.1, from coordinate 925 downwards.
GATGTCACCGGCTTCACAGAGCTCCTTGAGCGGCTCGGTGACCAGGCAATGACGACCTCGACTGCCGTCATCGGTGGTGACTATCAGTTCGTCACTAACCTCCCGCATCCGGTCTTCCCACAGCAACAGGTTCTGGTTGCGGGCCGCGACGATGGAGATCACCTTGTTGCCGGCTTCCTTAAGTGCCCTGGCGATGGGGTAGATCGGCGCCACGCCGATGCCACCACCGGCGCAGACGACGGTGCCCACCTTCTCGATCACACTCGGTACGCCCAGCGGACCGATGAAGTTGGCCAGAAAGTCACCCTTGCCCAGCTTCTGCAACTGCCGCGTCGTCTTGCCGATCGCCTGAACGACAATAGTGATGGTCCCCGCCGCACGGTCAAAATCGGCGATGGTGAGCGGAATCCGCTCCCCTTCTTCGTCGATCCTGAGGATGATGAACTGACCCGGCTTACAGGCCGCGGCAACAGCCGGAGCCTCGATGACCTGCATGTACACGTCATCGGAATAGTCCACTCTGTCGAGTATTTTGTACATGTCCTTCTCTTACAGTTAGGGCTCGTCGTATCTGAGCCGGGGTGCCATCACCGGCTCATGCACGCGGGCAGGCAGACCGGAACACGTGGCCAACGAACTTCGTGTCGGCCAACCGGCAAGCGGCGACGAACGGAACGACGGGATCCAAGGATTCGAGCTTAGGAAGGCTCGCCTCACCGAGCCCACGGCGAACGCCGCCACTGGCGGCGACTTGGCCGGGCAGTCTAGACCCTTGCCAGCCAGCCCATGGTTCCGGATCTCGGACACAGGCGATCACTACCCCTCGGGTACAAACGAGTGACCTCGACAAACTGAGTCAACTACCAAAACCGCATGTCAGACAGTGCCGAAAGTCCCGAATCCGGACGCAAAAGAGCCCCGACCG
>PMJN01000187.1 GCA_003157445.1 Micrococcales bacterium | reverse complement strand
GCCAGCAGGTCGCAGTAGTAGACGACCGCGCGCTGTTCGCTCTGCAGACCAACCCGGTCAGCCAACCGGCAGGCAATGATCGCCGACCGGAGCATGTGCTCCATCGGCTGGCCCAGTCCGAGGTCGAGAGCCAGCGACAGCGCCGCAATGACCTCCGCACGACGTGGCCTTCCTTCGGCGGCGCCCGCTGCGCCTAGAGCCACCACCCTCAACAGGCTGCCACGAGCTGAGCACCGCAGCAACGCCCGGACCAGGCCGATCCCCATGCCCACAGATGGGGCAGATGCCTCATGCACTTGCGGTCCAACGCGGTAACCATCAAGGGGTGCATACCAAAAGGCACACCAAGGAGGCGTGAGCAATGAAGAGCAAAGCAGTGATCAGCATGACGACTGGGCTAGAGGATCCGGAGAAGGTCACCGTTGCCTTTCTCGTTGCCCTTGGCGCAGCCGAACACGAAAGGTCGACGTTGATCTTTCTTACCAAGGAAGCTGTCCGGTTAGCGATGCAGGGTGTCGCGGTCGGCACCGCGTGCGAAGGCTGTCCAGGCCTGCCCGAGCTTGCCAAGAGGTTCGAAGCGGCGGGCGGGACCTACCTGGCATGCCCGATCTGTTTCAACGCCAAGCAGCTGGACGAGGCGATGTTGGTCAACAACGCGACCCTGGGCGGCACGATTCCGATGTGGGAGTGGATCGGCGATGAGCCGGCGACCACTTTCAGCTACTGAAGGAGGAGGACAGGAAATGACTACCACTGTGGGTGAACACTTCGCGCGGGCCGTGGCGGCCAAGGACTCCAGGCGGATCCGGTCCCTGTTGGCTGAGGATTTGGATTTCGAGGCACTGACTCCGCGACGGCACTGGACCGCTTCAACGCCTCGCGAAGTAGTAGACGACATCATCTTGAAGCACTGGTTCGGCCCTGAGGACGACATCCACGAGATCAGGTTAGTGAGCGTCGGGCAGGTCGCGGACCTGCAGCGGGTCTCCTACCGGTTCGCTATCGCACGTGGCGGACGGGAACATGTGCTGGAGCAGCAGGCGTATTACAGCTCAGACGGCGAGCACATCACCTGGATGCGGATCGTATGCTCCGGTTACCGCCCGAATGAAAGCCGGCTGAATTCGCCATCCCCGCCCTGATCGGGCACCCAAGACGTTCCGTACGCGGTCCTCGTCCACGTTGGCGCAGGTCTGGGACTTGCATCGCGACCATCAGAACGTCCATGTCCGCAACGTCCATCAGCACGGCCCCCCTGGGGCGGGTTCTGTGGGTCGACCAATGTCCAGATGTTGGTCACACCCCCAGGGGGCCCAAGACCTCTTCACGTTTCGGCAAGGCAAGCCAGTGATCCTTGTCGTTCACGACGTGGCGGCCGTGACAGCGCCAGGGTAGGGGTGGCCATGGCCACCACCCAGATGTCCGGATCGTTCTTAACCCGGATCCAACGGCCGCCAAAGACATGCGGGCAGCACTGCCAGAAGATCGCCCCTCGCAGGGCACTGATCCAACGGATGGCGGGAAGCTTCCACATCGCGACGGCAGGTCTGAGCAGGTCGTACGCGATTCACTTAGGTGGTTCTTAACAGTCACCTAAGCCGCTCTTAACACATGCCCGACGGTTACTGAGTACGGTTTTTGGTATCTGGACTTTGACCCCTACGCGACCACAGCGGCTCCGTCTAGGTGGCGAACTGACTCGCAGGTTGTTGAACCCCAAAACCGCCTATTCAAGGAGCGATCTGATGACGTGGCGCGACAACGGTGCCTGCCTGGACGAGGACCCCGAGTTGTTCTTCGCTATCGGGAACACCGCCCCCGCGCTGCGCCAGATCGAAGAAGCCAAGACTGTATGCCGTCGCTGCGAGGTCATCGAAACCTGCTTGAGATGGGCCGTCGAGTCCCGCCAGCAGACCGGGGTCTGGGGCGGACTCTCCGAGGATGAACGGCGCACCCTCAAACGTCGCAAGGCCCGGGCTCGTCGCTTCGGCTGATCTCGACCGCTGAGGTACAACCGTTATCAGGTCGCCTTTGACCTGATAACCACCCATGAACCCCGCCAGGCCTCTCCTATCCCTGACCGGTCGGGACGAGGTCTTGAGATGCTTCACCGTTTGTCGGCTGATCGCGAACCGGGCGTCCATCTCGTGGACCTGTTGCGGTCCAGCCCTTCACCGGGCCAGCAGTTGCCAGCGCACCGGCAGTGGCGATCGCCTCCAAGACGTCAGGCACGCGTCGACTGGAGCACGATGGCGTTGCCGTCGGGATCCTCGAAGCTGACATAGCGTCCCCATGGTTCTTCCTCGATGCCACTGGTCACCACGCCACGCTGAGCGAGCAGTGTCGCGTCCGCATCCAGATCGTCGCTCTCCAGGACTGTGCCTTTCAGGCTGCCGGCTGGCATCGAGTCGAACCAGGTCACCAGCGTGATCGCCGACTGCCCGCCCCGTGGGCGCACCATCACCCACCGCATATCAGGGCTCATCTGGGTATCAGATACCAACTCGAAACCCAGAACATCGACGTAGAAGGCCTTCGCCCTGTCCTGATCGGAGACCGCCATGGACATGAGCTGAAGATGAGTGATCGCCATGCCAGTCATTATTGGTATGCACCTTCCTTCGTATCAAGTAGTGCGCCCAGACCGGAGGTCTGTCGGACTCCGGACCGCGAGCCTAAGCGGGAATCACGTCGACAATCACCTAATCGATACTCGGCTCCGGCAACCCCATGTGGGGTTCGGTTGGAGAACATCGGCTGGTGTGCTGGTGGGCTGGCGACCCGATGAGGTCCAGTTTCTTGTTGTCGACCTCGCTGCGACTGCTGTCTGGATCGATGAGGCTCAACGGCGTCCGCTGGCCGTCGGGCGGGTTGGTTCCGGGGCTGATCAAGAGAATTACGGGTGTTCGCTATGTCGCTAAGAAGGCTTCCGTTTCAACTACCGGCGCGCTAACATCTTGGCAGTTTGCGGCAGGCCTTCGAACGGTTGCTGTATGCGTAGCGCACGAGTCCAGCCGCAGCAAGACGGTGCTATCTCGGCTCTTCAAGCGCTATCGAAGGGGAAATACGATGCCTGACTCAAACATCATCTCGGTCACGCTGTCCGAAGCTCAGGTCCAGGGGAAGCGTCTGGGCCGTCACGTCGAACACGATCCACGCTCCTTCCAGTTCCAGGCCGGGCGGGCGCCACAGATCGTGAGCGTGACTCATCAGAGCACCGGGTTGCCCCTGAACCAAGGCAACCTGGGCTCGTGCACCGCCAACGCGCTGTGCGGTGCGCTGGACTCCGCCCCGGACTCCACCGCCGGCAAGACCCTCACCGAGGCCGACGCCATCCGGGTCTACGAACTGGAAACCAAGATGGAAGGCAAGCCCTATCCGCCCAACGACCCCGGCGGGTCCGGCCTGATGGTCTGCAAGGCCGCACAGCAGCTCGGGATGATCAGCGGCTACCACCACGCCTTCGGCATCCAGCACGCGCTGCAGGCTCTGGTGCTACGCCCGGTCATCACCGGCGTCGGCTGGTACACGAGCTTTGACAGCCCCGACCCGCAGACCGGGATGGTCCAGGTCGCCCCGGGAGCCACGGTTCGCGGCGGCCACGAGTTCGTCGCCGACGGGATCGACGCCGACAAACAGCTCGTCTGGTTCTGGAACAGCTGGGGCACCCAGTACGCCCTCGGCGGACGCTTCTGCATGACCTTCGACACCTGGGACCGGCTCCTCCAAGAACAAGGCGACGTCACCGTCCCGGTGACCTGAGCACAGCACACACCTGAGCCAACCTGACCGGCAGGAACGGGTTAGTGGACCGATTCAGCCGTTTCCAGTGGTGAAGAAAGGCGACAAGAACCACCCGGTGGAACCCTGCAGTGCCCGCTTTGTGCTCACGAGGACACCATCATCGTGAATGGGATCTTCAGGGTGAAGACGGAACCTGGCAGTGGACAGACCCGTCGTCATGGACACCTGGAGCGCTTTGGCTATCCAGGTGTCCATGCCGACGGCACAGGCGATGCGGTGCGCAGATCGAGGAGGACTCCAGTACCGGAACCTATCCGACGCCCCCGAGCAGGGACGCGCAGGTGGACGGGACAGTACTGCGGCGACCAGCACCCACCGTCCCAAGGACTGACCTAGTCGCAGCTGTGGGCAGGAGCACTTGTCAATGTCGCTCGGGTACCCGTCGGGTCCCTTCACCTGGGCTGACATTCCGAAACCCTTCCCAGCAGGTGACTGTTGCCTGACTCGGGCAGTGGTCACGACTCGGGTGCCCATGACAAGCCGACGCCGGTGGGATTGCCACCTCGATCGCTGGCCGACCAGGGCACCAGGTGAGCGTCGGCGCCGGCCGTGTGAAGCAGTGTCCCTGGATCGTCAAAGTTCTGGGACGAGGCGCTTAGCCGGCCACCACGGGATCCGGCGAGGGACCCCAGGCGGTCAAGGCCCTGTTGCTATGGGCACGGTGGTCTCCTCTGTGGCGGTTCGTATGCTGATCGTCGATGAGGGCGACATCGAACTGGCGAACGTCTAGAGAAGGTCACCCTTCGTTCCAGTAGTAACACTTCGCACCGGGCGCGCCAAGGATGGCGGCGCGGAAACGCACTGCTGACGACCTCAATCGAAATGGTCCGGATCCGACTGGTCGTATCTATGGCAATTGTTCGTCGATGGGTCTAGAAAAGTGCCAGGACAGCGAAGTTTGAGCGCCGGGCCGGGTGCGTGACCGATGCCTAGGAGGGAAACAAGTCGTGAGTTCAACTATGCACGAAGCACAACCTCCCATGTATGCCTTGGAGATCCAGATGCTGAGGCTCACCTACAACCTGTTGGACGAGGATCGCAAGCTGCAACTCCTCGACTATGCCCAGAAGCTCATCGAGGAACAGCGGGCGGAGCAGCACACAACGGCGACGGCGTGAGTACCCGCCGGAACGCCCAGATCCTTGGGGACACTGACAACGCCAGATGGTTTGACAATCTGTGCCAGAGCAACTTGGGGCTGTGCGAGGAGGAAAGCCGTGCCCACCCATCCCAACTGAAGGGTGGGCACGGCTTGTCTCGAGCCAACGAGGCACGACCCCTGCGCCTCCGGCAACGCCCACCCCGAGACCTGAAGCGGGCTTCGTCGCATTTGGTGGTGTGCGAAAGTCGAGCAGTGCCGACATGGAACGAACCATGAACATCGAGGCAGACATGAAGGTAGTCCAGTGGGCAGTCATCGGTCTGGCAGTGGGCATCGTGTTCGGCCTCGTGTGGAACACCTTTGACCCGAGTCTGGCTATCTACTTCTGGCCCGCCTTGGGTGCACTCATCTTCGGCCAGCACGCCTACCGCTCCGACCGCCACAAGAACAGGCCGGAGCCACCCAGCAGGTAACACCCGCTTAGTTGCCGAGAGGACCGGCGGGAACCGGGCTCGAAAGGAGACGGCGCCCTTCCCGGTTTGGTCAGCGGCCGGTAGGTGGATGAGTCGGTCGATACGCCGGGTTCTATTCCGGGGGCTCCCTGACCTGCACCTATTCGACCAAGAGTGCCTCTGACCTGCAGTTATACCGTCGACAGTCGATGGCAGCGATCGGGCCTTTATGAACGTATTGCGGACTCCTTGCGGACTGTGTGCGGACTGAGCCAATGGTTTAATCGGGCCCAACGGTCCTCGCACTCGATCCGGGGCGACTGGTCGTTACCTGGGCCCCACAGCCGGGTTTGGTCGGGGCGACCAATAATGCGCCATCCTCCGTACTTGTGATCTCGGACATCTGGCGCTGTGACTGACGGCCGCGAGATACTTCCCCTGATGCTTGATGACAGCGCATAGCGCGAGTGCCACGAATCCCGTGGTACCCGGTACAGCGAGCGTCATTTCGGCCCAGATAGACGCAGGGGGGCCTCGTTTCCCTATGCTGTATCCATAACGATTGCGTTAAGCGGTAGTCCTCGGAACGGAGGAGCCCTATGGCCGAGGTCCAGAAGGATGCGGGTTCAGGGGTAGCCGGTGCTGAGAGCCCTCCGGAACACTCCGCGTCCCACGAACGCCAGGTTGTCTTGGGAACTGACCTCAGGAAGATCATGCTTCGCAGCGGGATCGATGGTGACGAGCCGGAGAAATATCGTAGCGATCCAGGTATATGGGAATCGGACGGTAAGAGGTTCACCCTCTGTTGAGCGACACCGTGGCTGATCACGCATAGGTAGGTCGACGTCACTGAGTTCGACGATGTGACTTTTCGGGTGTCCCTTACTGTTCGCGTCAAGGGCATGACCATGTCCGGGAAATGCGCGACGACCCTCCCAAGCTTTGGCGAGCAGGAGGGTCGTCACTTGGTGCTTGGAGTGCACCCAATGTGGCTCTCGGTACTTGAGCGGGGTCGACCTCGACCGCTGTTGGTTCACGCGGCCCGGTGGGCTGCGCTGTGCAACATGATGCGCCTTTCGTAGTTGTCCTGGTTACGGAACCCGCAGGCGACGCGTTTGATCTGTTTGATGCCGCGGTTGTAGCCCTCGGTCCGGGCATTGGTTTTGCCCAGCTCCAGGAATCCTACGATCTCCGGCC
>PMJN01000321.1 GCA_003157445.1 Micrococcales bacterium | reverse complement strand
GTAACGGAGCGCTTGCTTACTTCATTCCGGTGTCCTGGCTGCTCTGCCGGGTTGGGCAGATATGATGAGATGAGACCGACCGTTGGGGCGGTGTTGACAAGTGAACAGTGCGACGTGTGCCACCCCATGGGGGTGATCGGTTTCGACGTTGATCGTCATTCCAGGAGAAGCGGGTCGAGGACGCAGGGTTATCTCGTTAACGATCCTTGCAAACTAATAGGTGCCAATTCAAAAAGCACCGACTTCGCCCTCGCCGCCTGAGCGAGCACCGAAGTCCGTCAGCCTAGGTTTGCTTTCGGCCTAGTTCCTGGCGTCAGCTAGAAAGCTTGCTGGGCGCCCTTGTCGTGGGGGTTGCCCGGGACTCTTACACGACTGGGCCTGTCAGTGGACGTGTGCGTGCGAGCACTGGGGCCGAGAAAATCCATAGCGCACTGCACCCGGAGAAGTCCTGGTTTACCGTCAGCGGACGCGGGTTCGATTCCCGCCACCTCCACCATCATGGGCACGTCGCGCTTGACACCGTCATGACGAGGGGTCCGATCATCTGATCGGGCCCCTCGTGGTTGTCGGTGGGCTGGTTTCTCCATCGGCTGGCTCTACTGGTGGTTCTGGGTCATCGTCATCCCGGTGGAGGCCACAGCGGGCGCGGCGATCATGCACGGCTGGGCTGGTTCTGTGCCCCAGTGGGCGTTCGCCCTAGCAATCACCGCGCTCCTCATGGGGACGAACCTGTTCAGCGTCGCCAACTATGGTGAGTTCGAATTCTGGTTCGCCCGGGTCAAGGTCATCGCCCATCGTCGCATTCATCGCTGTGGGAGCCCTGGTCATCTTCGGGCTTCTCCCGGGCTCGCACGTTTCCGGTCTGAGCCGGCTGACTGCCAACGGCGCCTTCATGCCCAACGGGTTCGGTGCGGTCGTAGCGGCCATGCTCACCACGATGTTCACGTTCATGGGCACCGAGATCGTTACCATCGCAGCGGCTGAGTCACCGAACCCGGCGATGGGCATTCGCAAGGCCGTGAACTCGGTGATCTGGAGGGTCAGTCTCTTCTACCTCGGCTCTATCTTCATCGTAGTTGCGCTCGTCGCCTGGAACGGCAAGGACCTGAAAGCCACGGGCTCCTACCAGTTGGTGCTCAACCAGATCGGTCTGGGAGGTTTCAAAACGGTTCTCGAGCTGGTGATCCTGACAGCCGTCGCGTCCTGCCTGAACTCCGCGCTGTACTCGGCGTCCCGCATGGCGTACTCGCTTTCGGCCCGTGGCGACGCCCCTGCGTCATGGTCTCGGGTGACCAACCGCGGTGTTCCCTTGGCCGAGATCATTGCCCGCACGTACGTGGGCTTCCTCGGAGTTGTCGCCAACTACGTGCTGCCGGGTCGGATCTTCGGTTACCTGCTGGCAACATCAGAGGCCATCGCGCTCTTCGTCTACCTGGTGATCGCGTTGTCACAGCTGAAGATGCGCCGGGTGCTCGACGCAGCAGGGGTCAGACCCGCCGTACGCATGTGGGCGTTCCCGGCTCTGACCTGGCTGACGATCGCCTTCATCGCCGGCGTGGTGGTCATGATGGCGATCCTGCCTGGTCAGCGGCTCGAGCTCTGGTTCAGCATCTCGTTGGCCGCATTTATCGTCACCATCGGCGTGACAAGACACAAAAATAGGTCCGCGCAGACGATCAAATAGCCCGGACTTTGAGGAAGCGCCGGGTGGCGGCGCGGCCTCATGGAACGACCCGGCTTCGGCGCACCGATAGGCAAGCGTCAGTATGGGGCTCATGAAGACAGCCCCCTCCGTTTCCAATTCGATCACCGTCAGGCTCGAGCTACCGGCCCGCGCTACTGCTGTCAGTGAGCTAACGACCGCAATCGAGTCAATCGGCGGGCTCGTGACAGGTTTGGATGTCACGGCGTCGGGGCCACGCAGGCTGCAGGTGGACGTGACCATAGCGACGCGCGGAAGTGAGCATGTCGATGAGATCGTGGCAGAGATCCGCACTGTCGCGGGCGTGGAGATCAGCAAGGTCAGTGACCGCACGTTTCTGATGCACTTGGGCGGCATGCTCAAGATCGAGTCCACGGTGCCGATCCGAACCCGTGACGACCTGTCCATGGTTTACACCCCGGGAGTCGCTCGTGTGTGCATGGCGATCGCCGAGAACCCTCAAGACGCCCGCAGGCTGACCATCAAACGCAACACGGTCGCCGTGGTGACCGATGGGAGCGCCGTTCTGGGTCTGGGCAACATCGGCCCGCTGGCTGCGCTACCGGTGATGGAGGGCAAGGCGGCTCTGTTCAAGCGGTTCGGGGACATCGATGCGTTCCCGATCTGTCTGGATACCCAGGATGTCGACGAGATCGTGGCTGCAGTCAAAGCCATTGCTCCGGTCTTTGCCGGCATTAACCTGGAGGACATCTCGGCTCCGCGCTGCTTCGAGGTCGAGGCTCGGCTGCGCGCCGAGCTGGATATTCCGGTCTTTCACGACGACCAGCACGGAACTGCGATCGTGGTGCTGGCCGCGTTGCAGAATGCCTTGCGGGTGGTCGGCAAGAAGTTGGCTGACGTCAAGATCGTCCAGAGCGGTGCGGGGGCTGCTGGCACTGCCATCCTCAAGCTGCTGATCAAGGCCGGTGCCACCGACATCGTGGTTTCCGACATTCAGGGGGTGATCTATGGCGCCCGGGAGGATATCGTCCGTGACGGCGCAGAGAACCTGGTCTGGCTCTCCGAACGTACGAACAAGCGAGGGGTAACTGGCACGCTCAAGCAGGCGATCGCCGGTGCGGACGTCTTCATCGGTGTCTCTGCGCCCGACCTCCTCACCGGTGATGACATCGCCACGATGAACCACGACTCGATCGTGTTCGCGTTGGCCAATCCCACTCCCGAGGTGAACATCGCCGCAGCCTCCAAGCACGCGGCCGTGGTTGCATCCGGGCGAAGCGATGCCGCCAACCAGATCAATAACGTCTTGGTCTTTCCCGGCATCTTTAGGGGACTGCTCGATGCGCAGACCAACGTGGTGACCGACGATGTCCTGGTCGCGGCCGCCAATGCTCTGGCGAACATCATCGGCAGGGAAGAGCTCAACCCCACGTACATCATCCCCAGCGTATTCAACCCGGACGTCGCCAAGGTCGTGGCGGCGGCCGTCCGGGCCGCCGCCACGTCGCCGCAGACCCCTTCGGTGGAATGACAAGGCTCTGAGGCCCGAACCGGGGGCCGACTTCGGAGGCGTAGAACACGACGTGTCGGCGCAGGTGGTCTGGAATCGTCGTGAGCCCTGATAAAGTTTGGACTTACCCGATGGCTACGGCGCGAACAAGCGTCACAGACACAGCAGTTGAGAATCATCGGGCCCTGCCGGATAACGACCGTTATCGTCGGCCCGCCGGGCGCAGCCAAGACCATCGCGCCTGAGGTTCGTTCTCATTGTTGCCGTTGGACCGGTGATCCCGAGGCGTTCCTACCTCGATCACCGAAGTGGATATCTAAGTGAATAAGCACATCAACAATTCCGGCGCGCCCAAGAAGGCTCGTTGGTCCACAGCCAAGAAGATCGACGCCAAGGCGGGTCCGAAGAAGGCTCATCGCGGACAGACTCAGGCGCCTCGCGGACGTGACGACTCAGCGCGTAGCTCAGATCGTCGTGATGACCGGGCACCCCGCTCGTTTGGCAGCGACCGCCCGGCCCGCACTTACGGTGCACGAGACGACCGCCCGCCGCGTGCCGCAGACCGTCGTGACGACCGTGGGCCTCGTTCCTTCTACGATCGTCCGGCGCGCTCCTATGACTGTCGTGACGACCGTGGGCCTCGTACCTTCAACGATCGTCCG
>PMJN01000532.1 GCA_003157445.1 Micrococcales bacterium | reverse complement strand
AGAGTGCTGGAGGAGTTCGGGATCGGCTATGAAGCTGATGTCATCTCGGCGCATCGGATGCCTCAGGAGATGCTCGAGTACGGGCAGAGTGCTGTGGATCGTGGCCTGCGGGTGATCATCGCCGGAGCAGGGGGCGCGGCCGCCCTTCCGGGCATGCTGGCCTCGGTCACGCCGTTGCCCGTCATTGGTGTTCCGGTGCCGCTGGAGCACCTTGACGGGATGGATTCCCTGTTGTCCATTGTGCAGATGCCGGCGGGAGTGCCTGTGGCGACCGTATCGGTGGCGGGTGCTCGCAACGCCGGACTGCTGGCGGCGCGGATACTCGGCGCAGGGATGGACGACGAGGCCGTTCGTGTCCGGACGGCAATGGTTGAGTTCCAGGACAAACTACGTGATGAGGCACATACCAAGGGCGAGCGGCTGCGCGCCCGCCGTGCTCATCCGACCGGTTTCGGCATGCTGCGCGACTGACCCGGATCTGCCATTTCTCGACCCAGCGTTCGCGTCATCGGTGATCGGGGGCGGAAACCTTGTCCTTTAGCGCAGGGAGGCGGCCTTGCCTGGTCGGGTCGCTTGCCACCTGGGGGTCGGAGGCCACCGCTACGTTGCGTGCTAGCAGGTTCTGTCTGTATCCGTGCGCTGCGCAGGAAGTGCTCCTGTTGGAGCAGTGCCGCCATGCCCGGTATGTGCGGAACCTTGGCCTGGAGCAACCCCTGATGTGGCGGCGTTGGAAGGGCCCACGCCGGGGTTCAACGGCGGCCTCCCACGGCCGTAGCAGTTGGAATCCTGGTCATTCATGCCGGGAGGATGTCAAAGTTTCGGGTACTCGATCATGGGGCAGGTGTCCATCACCACGTCAAGGCCGGCGCTGATGGCGCGTTGGGCCGCGTCCTGGTCGATGACACCCAGCTGAAGCCAGAGGGTCTCGATTCCCAGTCGGTCCTTGTTGACGATTGCCTCATCCACGACCGCGCCCACCCGAGATGAGTTGACGAAGAAGTCCACGACCGTAACAACGGTGCCGTCCGGGACCTGCGCGAGCGTGGGGTAACCCTGTTCACCCCACACCTGCTCGGCCCGCGGGTGAACGGGGATGATGCGTAGCCCCAGGGCGTCATGCATCCACCGGGCGACGCCGTAGGCAGTCCTGGTCGCATCCGTGGACAGACCGACCACGGCCCACGTCGCTGGGGTGGTGAGGACTCTGCGGATGACGGCAGGCTCCGAGACGTTGCCTTGCGTGATGGGGGTCATAGCCGCACAGTAGCCTCAGGGCGTCGGCGGATTGCCGAGTCTAGTGCCACGTTTCGTTGATGAGGAGAACTCCAGTGCGATTTGGTCTTTTCGTTCCCCAAGGCTGGCGGATGGATCTGGCCGGCATCGAGCCGGACCAGCACTGGGGCGTGATGGCCGGTTTAGCCGAGCGAGCCGAGATGACCCGTCTGTGGGAGTCGATTTGGGTCTACGACCACTTTCACACGGTGCCGTTTCCATCGCCGGAGGCCACCCACGAGGCGTGGACCCTCATGGCCGCACTCGCGGCGGTTACGAGCCGGATCCGGCTGGGGCAGATGTGCACCTGTATGGGTTATCGCAATCCCGCTTACTTGGCAAAAGTCGCCGCAACGGTCGACATCATCTCCGAAGGTCGCCTCGAGATGGGCATCGGGGCCGGTTGGTACGAACATGAGTGGCGGGCCTATGGCTTTAGCGGTGGGGACTTTCCCTCCGCCGGTGACAGGCTGGGAATGCTTGAGGAGGGGGTTCAGATCTTCCGCGACATGTGGACCAAGGGATCGGCCACGCTAAGGGGCAAGCACTACCAGGTCGACGGGGCGATCTGTGCGCCACGGCCCCTTCAGGGGACGACCCAACCCGGGTCTGAGCAGAACGGCATACCGATGTGGATCGCTGGTGGCGGCGAGAAGAAGACCCTGCGCATCGCGGCGCAGTACGCGGACTACACCAACTTCTCGACTGACCTGTTTGAGCACAAGAGCGAGATCCTTGCCGCCCACTGCGCTGAGATCGGTCGGGACTTTGCCCAAATCACCCGGTCGGCCAACATCAACGTCGTGATCGGCGACACCGAGAAGGACGTCAAGGAGCGCCTGGCGTGGATGCGGGACCACTACATCAAGGCAGGAGTGGCCGAGGCCAGGGTCGACGAGCAGATCCAGGCGGAGCGCGCGGGTGTGGGCGTGGGTACGCCCGAGCAGATCGCTGAAAAACTCAGTGCGCTGCAAGCATTGGGGCTCAGCTACACGATCGCTAACTTCGCAGAAGCGGCCTATGACACCTCTGGGATGCACCTGTTCGAAAATGAGGTAATTTCCGAGTTGATTTGATGTAGTCCCGGCAATCGCTCAGCTCAGGCACAGCCAGAGTCTGCCTCGTCGAGATCGATGTGAGGGACTCGGCCATGTGAGTGCGAACCCTTCCATGCACGCACTGATTCGGCGCGGACCCTACTGGTGTGGCTGCTCGAAGCGGCGCAGTGTCTCGGCACCGAGAGTCGGGACACTCTTCTGGTTCTGGTCAGGGCCTTTGGCCAGAACCAAGTTCGCAATCGCGAGCTCATAGTCCGTCAAGCCGAGGGTGAGGCAGTTGGGCGACCGGTTCACCGGTTGCCCATGGGCGACCAGCCACCCCCACCTGTCCTTTGCTGAGTAGTCCAGGTGGGGGCCTGTGGTAGTTGGGCAGCGAGCCTTGGTGCGACAGTGGGCCCAGCAGACAGTGGGTCCAGCAGGCGGTGGCCTGGCGAAGAGTTGCAGATGGCCATTCGCCACTGGCGCAGATCAGCATCGACGCAACCCGTACGCTCGCCGAAGGCCGGTGACGTTGTGACTTCCTGGTGTCGCACGGCTCGTCGCCATGCCAAAGGCGTGGCTGATCCAGCGGGAACAAGGGTTCGCCGTCCGCGGGTGCGCTCTTTGCGAAGTCCTTGCAGGACGTCGTCATCCCGAGGTGCGTCAGGGCCGTAAATCACTAAACTGACCATCGTGAGCAAAGCCAAAGACGTTTTCCCTTTCTTCGCCATCTCTGAGGACCATG
>PMJN01000247.1 GCA_003157445.1 Micrococcales bacterium | reverse complement strand
GCGGCAACCCAGGACGACCAACGACCGGAGTGCTCTACCCGCTCGGCCAGCTCTGGCCAGTCCAAACCAAGGTGCTGCATGCAAGACATCGCGAAGTCCTTCCAGAAGGGAGCCCGAACAGGACTCACCATCGGGAAGGAACGTCACCGGATCCGTGCCCCCCGGACCTCCCAAAACCGCGTGCCCCAACAGGGGGCACGCGCGTTGACCTGGGAAGACGGCAGTTCAGATTGATCTTGGGAAACCTCACGGTGGCCGGGGCACGCGCACCCGTGCCCCCACCACTACCGGTCGCAAGCGACCTGAGGCCACCATCTTCCCCTCGCATACAGCGCGGCAGCGGTTAGGCCCAGCAGCGCCGATCTCCCGTAAATGATCGTCGCAGCGGCGCACACGCGCCCGGTTCCCGCTGGAACTTCTCGAAGGCCCGCTCCCACCCCTGGCCAGAGGTCGAGACCAACCGTGTACGACGTTTGCCAGCGGCTGCTGGTCAACCTAAGGGTGACCGCCCTGGCGCAGAGAACCGGCCACGAGGGTCTCTGCTGGCACGAGCAGGTCCGCTTCAACCTTGCACTATGCCGAGACCGGTCAGCCATTCCCGACCTGTTGACCTTCAGGCGCACAGACCTCGCGCCCGGTCGTTGGTGACACCCAAGGGAACTGAGTCAGAGTCAAGGCGCGGCCAGCCATGCCAGCCTCTGAGGCAAGTGCACGCTCGAACACGTTTCAGTCCTGCCCCTCTTCGGGGTCGCGTCCGAGTGGGTGTGGTCGGTAACGTCTTGGCCTCGACGAGATTCGCCATCACGAGAGACGTGTCAGCATCAGTTATGTTCGTCGCCGGCCGGCGAACACCGTTGTCCTCATCCGAGCGTTGGGACGTCGCTACCAAGATCGGCTACCGCGTGCGGCTGACGAGGTTGACCCGGCTCGAGAATGCGCAGCCCTCTGCGGTTCTCGCAATTGCTGAGGTGAATGCGCTGAAGAAACGTCAGCCATGTCAGCCGCCGGGATGGGCGACCGCATACGCGTCTGCGAGGGCCTGAAGTCTCGTTCTTTCGGCCGCGACAGCAGCCGTACTAGCGGTCTTGGCAGCTGAGGCGGCGGCGTTGGCAGCTGTGAGGTTCGCCGAAGTCAGGGCGTTGGCCTGGGTCAGGTTCGCGACTGCCAAGGCATCGGCCGCGACCTGCTGGGCAGCGCTCATAGCCGCGACCTGAGCAGCCACCACGGGCGCCACAGCAGGCGCAGCGGACGGGCTGGCAACCGCTGGCGAGTAACCGGCCGAAGGAGCCACAACCCCGGCGGCCGAGTCTGACACTGGCGCGATGGGCCGAACGGCAGCTGCGCCAACGGCCGGTACGACCAAGGAGACACCAGCCACCCCCGGCACAGCGAAGGTTCCACCCGCCCCGACGAGGGCCGACCAGCCAGAGTGCTCAGGCTTGCTCATCAGGGGCGGGGGAGACGGCGGCACGACGCGGCTGATCGGAGTGCCTGGCCGCAGCGGGAACGCCACAGCCGAGACAGGCGTCGGGACAGACGCATTGGCAACCAGGACACTGACTACGGCAAGGCACAAGGCGCCGGCCACCAGCGGGAACCGCCTGGCCCACACCCATCCGACCACTCGATCCTTGCCCTTCCAGCGCGAGAACGGCATCGTGTCCCTGCGCCACAACGACCTGGTGGGAGGTGGAGGGGTCTAGTCGTCTACGTCGAAGTCATCAAGCGAGGCCGCGGTGTCATAGTCAGCCTCTCGGGCGCGACGCAGTGGGACTATGCCTCATAGATGGTGGATCTGGTGGAATGTGATGGTGGCATGGGATCTGACCTTCGCTGTGTTCGATGCTCTTCTTGGCTCTTGGCTCCTGGCTGATAGCTGGCCTCATGGGGCTCGCTGCGCGGCTAGCCATAACGATGGTTGAGGACAGCCGCCCGAACGAGACCTAGGATGCTGCCATGACTGCGAAGAAGCCCGAACCGAGGCCGCAGCCCACCCTTGCTGAGGCGCGTCTGTCGGTGGTTCGCAATGAGCGGAGGGATGCCACCAGGACCCTCAAGCGCATCCGCGCCCTGCCGCGGTATGAGCGCAGAGACCTAGCCGACAGCGAACTTTATGTGCGGGACGAAGAGCTGCGCCGGATATTGGATAGTTACTGACTACTTGAGCGTGTAGTCGAACGTCAACTGCGCGCCCTCACACATGCTCTGGTCCTTGCTGGAATTGACCAGCGTGATGAAGCCATTGGTCAGCCGGAGATCCCCATTGGCTGGGACGCTGCTGTCGGGCGTGAAGGTCGGCGCAACGATCCCGAAGTTCTGCAGTGCGCACATTACGTGCCCGGCGTCCATCGTGGTCTTCATTGTTATGTGCAGCCCGTGCAAGCTCGCAGGAAAGTCATTGGGGTTATGGATCACCCCGTGGATCGGCACGGTCTTGTCCAGGATCAAGCCGTGAATGTCGTCGACGTCTACGAGCAGTGATTTGACCTGTGCCACCTGGGCGGTGCTGTGCCCCGAGCCCTGCACTGACCAGTATGCGAATGCGGCGCTGGCGCCACTGAGCGCGAGGGCCCCTGCAATCAGGACGACCGCGGTTGGTCTGTGGATCACGATGTGCCCCTTTTGGGTGTAGAGATGATGCAGGGCGGGCCCAGGAGATGGGCCCGCCCTTTGGTGGTGCTACTTGATGTTGCCAGCGTTGGTGTCGCTGACGACCCCGAGGGCGGCAGTGTCAATCCACGAGCCGTGAAGCGGGCCCGCGTTGAAGGTGTCTGTCCATGAGTAGCCAGCCATGGACGGCTGCATGGAGGAGTTACCGAAGACTGCGGTTAGGAACCCGGATGCGTGATCACATGCATGGTTGCTGCAGTCAGGAAGAGGGTTACCAATAAGGGGCGTGTTGATTTGCGCCGTCCACACGCCAGACATGGTGCCGGTGACGCCTGTGCCAACCTTGGTGCCGTCGCCTACCCCAGTAGGAGTTTGGGTCGTGTCACAAGCGCCCGGAGCGGTGGCGCCTGCGATTCCGGTGAAGGTTCCGTTGCCGTAGACCACGGTCATGGCATAGCCGCCCGAGTCCTTGACCAACTGGAACTGCTTGTCGAAGGTGGACTGTGCCCACACCGGGCCGCTGTCACCTGGAGTGCCGCTTGCGCAGGAACCGTTCTCCTGGCCCTGATCGGCGCCACCCATCGAGCCTTCACCGATGATAATGCCGGGTGCCGTCAACGAATAGGAGATGTTGATTCCGGCGCCCTTGCCGGAGTTCTGGTCGTTCGCGCTGTTGGCGTAGTGCAGCGTCAAGCCACTCCAGGCAACCGACTGTCCGGCAGGCACATTGGCGTTAACCTTCGCGATGCCGCTGATCCAGTAGTCGGCGATGCTGCCAGCAGGACCACCCACCGCGGTAATGGTCCCCAGTACGTTGCCAGCCATCGCGGCTGTGCCTGAGGGTGGATTAACAACTGAGCCTGCAAGCGCAATCGAGCCACCTGGCGTCAGCCCATCAACCTTGTTGGAGGTGATGGTCATCGCCACGGAACCCGGTGCATTGGCTCCATCTGTGGCGCCCCCACCGAGTCCTGACCAGTAGGCGTAGGCGACCCCCGCGCCTGCGATCAGTAATAATGCGGCCCCTGCCGCCGTCAGTTTGTTACGTCTTGTGCGTAATGACAAACGTGTCACTATCATCCCCTCGTTCTGTTTCACCCTGTGCGAACAGTGGTTCGCCCGGTAAACGTAGCGTCCTACTTGTGAAACCACCATCCATCAAGTCATCGAGTTTTCCTGACAGGTGCCGCAAGGAGAGCTGACATCCACCGTGCATTGCGAGTGGCTTAACGCCCGTTCTGGCGCCGGAGTCGCTAGTGTTCCGGCCGGTCAACTCGACCTGGCGCGCGACGCAGAGGGCTAGATCCCCTGCCCTGACAACGTGCGTTGAAGCATCACCATCGCCTTGGTGTGCAGCAGGCTGATCCGGCTCTCAGTCACGCAGAGCACGTGAGCAATGTGTTTCAGGCTCATACCTATCCGGTCGCCTTCACCCGGCTGCGCATAGAGCATCTGCAACAGGATCTGCTCCTGGGCTGGCAGGCGTCAATCGTCAATTCAGCAGGGTTGGGACGAGGAGTGCTGTAGTACCCATTCAAGTGATTGGATCTCGTCAGCGCACTGCTGATCCACGTGGACCATCTGACTGGGGGCCACTGCAACCTCATGAATAACGGCATCCATGCCATCGGCGTCCCAGGTACCAGTGGTGACCGCGCCAAGGGTGGTAATGGATGACTGGCCAGCGTGGGTGGCGGCAATATCAACGGTGTGCGTAGCAATGCTGATCCGGTCAGCAGTGCCGCCATGATGGGTTGGCGCGGGCGTTGAAGAACTGGGGCGACTCCCGCACCGGGAAACGCAAGAGTGCGCCGACTGGGTTTCCCCGGTTCAAGTCCAGGCACCGCAGCCGCTTGTCGGTCCGGTTCACCACCGAGGCGATCCGCTGCGAGGCCAAGTACGCTGCGCTGCCGCGGTTGGGCCGGATCAAGCTGCATGAGGACACCAGCCGGCGGGTCGGCAAGGTCGACGTGGGCACTGCGCGGGTGATGTCGGCTGCGGTCCGGTTTGAGCGTGACCGCTGGTTCGTGTCGTTCACCGTAGACACGCAGCGTCCCGCGCCTGCTCCCGCCCGGCCGGATGCCGCGGTTGGTGTCGACCTCGGGGTCAAGACCCTTGCGGTCCTTTCGACCGGTCAGGAGTCCCCCAACCCCCGGCATTCCAACGGGGCGGCGCGCAAGGTCAGGCATCTGAACCACACGGTGTCGCGCAGGGTCGGCCCCTATGACAACGCGTCGAAGAAGCGCCGGGACGTCTCCAATCGTTGGCGCAGGGCGTCTGCGGCCCTGGCGAAGGCGCAGGGCAGGGTCGCCGACCAGCGCAGGGACGGACTCCACAAGCTCACTACCAGCCTGGCCAGTCAGTTCGGGACCGTCGTCATTGAGGACCTGTACATCGCCGGGATGATCAAAAACCATCGGCTCGCCCGGCACATCGCCGACGCTTCATTTGGGGAACTGCGCAGGCAGTTGGAGTACAAGACGGTCTGGAACGGCGGCAGGACGGTCGTGGCTGATCGGTGGTTCCCGTCTACTGGGACCCTGACGTGTTCATGGGTTGCCAATGCTCCCCTGCGCCGGCATCGATCTACGTGATTGGTGGGGGCGGTTTTCGGGTCTTGGTGTGGTCTCCG
>PMJN01000453.1:10443-18729 GCA_003157445.1 Micrococcales bacterium | reverse complement strand
GCCGTCCCGAGACCTGCCCCGACATCAGAGGGCAGGACATACAGGGCCTCAAGGAGGTCTCCGTTCGCCGCGGCGAACCCAATGGCATCGCCCCGGCGAACAGCAAGGATCACAGGCCCTTCGTGTTTGGTCCACCTAGCCAGAACGTCGGTGCTTGGAAATGGCTCAGAGAAGATGTGCGCGTAGGCGTGTGTGGCGGTCTTTTCGTGAACTGCGAGCATCTGCTCGGCATGAGCACCACCATTGACGGCGACAAGTCGTTCATCCATCGCGATCACTCGCCCGACGATACCGCTGTGTTGTCACAGCCCGGAGCATCAAAGGCCCAGCACCAGCACCCCTCACCATGGCGCCGATGAGCAACCAATCGCACCTTGACGAAGACTGCCGCCGTTCAGCCGAAATGCTGAAGGCAGCGGAGGCGCACCAAAGCCGATCGGCGGGTCGCTAGACCAACGGCCAGCCGAGCATGGGGCGGCTACTCATCACCGCCTTTGGCCGTCTCGTAACCCGAACGCCTTAAACAAATTCTTCTTGAAGTTCAGGACCAGGTTCCGCTGGCGCAGGAAGGCCCGCAAAGCGAGGACACTGTTCTGTATCTGCTGGCGGTCCTCGACCGGAAGCCCGCGGCTCGCGTACAAACCCAGAGCGGGTGTTTCCCTCACTCCACGATTCGCACTGTAGTGAATAGCGGCAGGGTCTGCGTCTTCGCCGGTAGCCGGTCGGCTCGCATCGAGCGCACGACGACGACCGTGGCGGCTGGGATCACGTGGACGGTTCGGGCATCCTCGCTGATACCTCGCTGTGCGCCGCGTGACCGGGTTTCGGCTCGTACGTGATGACCCGGTTCTTGTCGCCCTGCTTGGCGACGTACAGGGCCACATCCGCCGCCGCGACCAACGCCTGTGCCCCGTCCGCGTGCGCCGGGAAGGAGGAGACCCCGACGCTCACGGTGATGTGCAGCGGCACGTCGGGACTGATGTCGAAGGGCTGCGCCTCGACGGCCGCGCGTAGGCGCTCGGCGACGTTGGCGGCTGTGTCAAGGCCGATCTCCGGCAAGATGATCGTGATCTCCTCACCGCCATAGCGGCACACGCGATCAATGACGCGCGCCTCGGACTCCAGAAGTTCGCTGAGCTCCTTGAGGACAGCATCCCCCGCTTGGTGTCCCTGTGTGTCGTTGACGCGCTTGAAGTGGTCGATGTCGAGCATCAGCAACGAGACCGGTCGGGTGACGCGCCGCGCGCGTGCGAGTTCCTCGGCGAGCAGCGTGTAGAACATGCGGTGGTTGTAGAGGCCGGTGAGGCCGTCGTGGGTGGCGAGCTCGTGCAAGCTCTTCACGAGCACCTCTTTCTCGGCGAGAGATGCATTGAGCTGCTCTTCCATCTTCTTGCGCTCCGTGATGTCCATGAAGCTCTCGAGAAGGTGCACCTTCCCGCCGAGCCGGACTGTCGTCACGGATTTGATGATCGGGCACCTTTCGCCGGTGGCCGTCAGTAACACACGCTCCGAGTGATCGACGGTTTGGTGGAGATCGGTGATCGGGCATTGCCCCTTCTCCGCGGGGCAGATGAAGCTATGACAAACTGAACCGACGATCTCTTCCTTCGACGCGCCGATGATGCTGGCGGCAGTTGAGTTGGTCTCAACAATGCGATGGGACTCGGGGTCGATGATCACGATGCCTGTTTGCACCGATTCCATGACGGCCCGCAGCCTGGTTTCACTTTCGTGCAGCGTCTGCTCGGCCTCCCTGGCCTCGCGCAGATCGAGGTAGGTGCCCACGTAGCCGGTGATGTCGCCCTTGGCGTCACGGATCGCTGCGGTACTCACCCGCACCGGGATAGCAGTGCCGTCCTTGGCCAGACGCCATACCTCGTCGCACCATGACACATGTTCCTTGAGGCGCTGGATGACTTGCGACGGTTGAAGGTTGTCCTTCAGTTCCGGTACCGACAGTGCCGCAATCGGCTGACCGAGGATTTCCTCTGGTGCATAGCCGAACAGGCCGTAGAACGCCGGGTTGAGATAGCTGATGCAGGTGTCGGCATCAAGCACCAGCACGGCCTCCACTGCCTGGCGAAGCGCCTCGCTCAGGGTGCGTTGCTCAGCGTCGGTCCGCTGCTTCTCGGTGACGTCCTGCATGATGTGCAGGGAGTTGAGATGCTTGCCCTCCGCATCGAAGATAGGGAAGGTGCGGGAGAGGTACTCCTCGCCGGAATCGAGGCGCAGCAGCTCCTCCCGGCGTTCGTGCTCTGCCAGTGAGCTTCGGCAGGCGGGAAGCGGGCCGTCCGATTGTGGGAACAGAGTCCAGTACGGCTTGCCGATGATGTCGCAGATGTCCTTGCCGGCGCGCACGGCATAGGCGTGATTGGCCCGGACGATGCGCAGATTCGTGTCATGGATGAAGACGAGGTCTTGTAGCGCGTCGATTGCTATCTCCCATTCACGTTGCGCCTGGGCGATCGAGAGTTCAGCTGTGCGCCGTCTGGGGGTCTTCAACCGCTTCGTGATCGCGTGGGACATGGCGTCCTCTGTTGGCTCTTCCCTGTGGGGATTGGCGGCTGGCATCGCAGGGTGGCTGTTACCCGCAGTGGCGACGTGGGCACCGGAAGGCTGCAGGTTCACGTGTTCACCACCGCACGATGCTCGCCTGGGCGGCTGCGTGGGCGAGGTAGTTGACACGCTTGTTCTGGCTGGGCAGCGGACGGGTGCAGAAGGGCCAGGCGACGTTGCTCGCGCCAGGTGCCGAACGCGTCGGCGGGCATGGGGCGGGCCAGGTGGTAGCCCGCGGCGTCATAGCCGAGGCTGTCATTGACCCCCTGAACTTGTCCAGGTCCAACATCAGCAGGGCATGGCGCCCGCGCTGCGGGACCGCCAGGCGCGCGTGCCCCTCGGCGTACAGGGCCCGCCGGTTCGGCAGCCCGGTCAGCTCGTCGGTGGCGGCGGCGTAGGTCCGCCATCCGCGCGAGCAGGCGAAACGCCAGCTGGGAGCGAGCCGCCGCACCCCTAGAGGATCGTCGGGTCGTGAGGTCGGTCCGTCACCCAAACCGCCCCGGACGCTCATGTCTCAAGCCTGACTTCCACCAAGGCAGCTCTATGAGAGATCGGTCAGATCCTTGCCATTCGAAGGGAAGATCGGCCCGTTGAGCCGATGGGCCTCTCAGCCAATCAGCCCATACACGACCGTCAAGCATCCGCTGAGGTAGGACACCGGACGAGTCGCAAAGGAGGCACGCCGAACGATCCCCAGCCTTGAACGCCCAAGCCGAGGAGATGAGCCAAAGGCAGTGACCGGCACCTGAAATCCGGCCGACTGCGTTCACCACTTGGTCGACCTCAGGCCAGCGATGTCGAGTCGTCGACCCGGTCGGGCCACTGCCCGCTCGAAACCTGCACGCTGACCTGTGTCAACACGCCTGAGGTATCCAGCATTGTGGCTCGACCGGCGAAGGGTCATCTAGGTCGGCGACGCTGTTCAGTTGGGCGGCCCTGGTGGGATGACCGCGGTGACTGGTGTGAACGTGACGGTGGATCCAGTCGTCTGTGCTCGGCACGGGCCCGGTGGGTGGATGCTTATCAGCGCGAGGCTGGGCAGCGCCAGGTGGTTTGGTGGCCCGGGTGGGGTGAGGAACTCGTCAATGTTGATGATGCCCCCGGCGGTGTCGATGGTTGTCCGGTGGTAGCCGGGTCGGGTCGGGGGCCCTGGCGGGAAAGTGAACGGGATGCCGAATACCACGGTACGAGTAATCGGAGTCAGGGTGACAGTGACGACATTGGCTGGGCTGACCGTGACGGTCACCGGGCCCAGTGGAGTATCGACGCTATTGTCGATCACACAGACGTCGCCGGTACAGGTCGTGGCGGCCTGGGCCGGGGAAGTCGTCAAGGCTGTCGGGACAAGACCCAGGACGGTCACGGCCATCAGCGTCCGGAACCCGGCCCTGGTCAGCGCGCGACGCCGGGGAACGCGCGGGTTTGCGGCCTTTGCCGTATGGCGGTCGCCCGCGTGGTGTCTTGGTTGGACGATGGGCATGGTTTCCTCCTGGTGTGGTTGGACGGGTTGACTAGAAGGGCGTTGCTTCCGCGAGCAGCCCGGTGCCCTGCTCGCGGCCTGACAGTGTTCGGCAGAAGTCGATGGCGTTGAGCTCGAGCTCGGGCCCGCCGCCGGGGCTCGACCAGGTGCCACCGGCTGGTCCGGTGAGATGCAGCTTGTAGAGCTGGCCGTGGCGGGCGGCCCATTCGGTGACGATGTCGGCGACCAGGACGCCATCGTGCTCGGCTGTGAGCTTGAGGGAGTGGCCCGTTGCTCGTGCGAGGTCGATCCGGTGCATCCAGGGGTCACGAGTCAGGATGGTGTCGGTGAGGTATCCGATCGCCCACCATTCCGGCTGGCCGCTCACCTCCTGAAGGAACGGCATCCGGCGATGGCGGATGAAGCCGGGTGCCAGCCGTCGGCCGCGGGTCGCCTTGGGCCCGATCTTGCGCAGCTCGCTTTGCAGTGCCGCAGGGGTCAGACCTGCGTGCTCGCGGACCTGCAGGGCGGTGAGGGAGTCGAGGAAGACCCCACCTGCCTTGGTTGCTGCCCTCAGCTGGCGTGCGCCATCCCTGAGCGAGGCAGCCATCTCGGCCATCCCCAACACGTGGCCGGCCACCGTCTGGACGTCCCATCCGGGGCAGTCCGTGGGCAGCTTCCAGTCGCCAGGGGTGAGCTGGTCCAGTGCGTCGGCGAATCTGGTGTACTCGGTCCCCGCCAGTCGCATCGCCGTGCTTCGGTCGAGCTGTGATCTGCGCAGATCAGCCTTCGGTGGCTGCGTTCCCGTGGTGGGTGTCATGTCTTCCTCCCGACGGATTCGGGGATACCGACGTTGTCGGCGAACATGTCGATCGCACGGTCGAGAAGCCGCGACCAGCGGTCCCCGCCTGGGTCGTTGGCCTGCTGGGCGTCGATCAGGCCACTGACGATCGCGGTGTAGAGGTCGATGTCCGCAGCGTCACGGACGCCCAGACCTGCCATCACCTCATGCAGATCGTCGAGCACCTGGACGGCAGGCGCGTAGGCAGCCGGGCTCGGTTCGAAGCCGGGGATGGTGCGCTGGTTCATGAGTTGGTGGCGGGCAAGGTCGCTGACCTCGAAGTCGAAGAAGGTCCGGGCGAGCTTCTTCAATGCGGTGCGTGGTGAGGAGGGGAGCCGTCGTGCCACGTCGCGCATTTCCAGGGCGGCTTCCGACCATGCCTGGGCGAACATCGCATCGTAGATGGCGTTCTTCGACCCGAAGTGGCTGTACAGCGAAGGGGCGCGCATGCCCACCTGGTTCGCGACGTCGCGAAGGGTGATCTGGGACAGTCCGTTTTCCCGCGCGAGCGCCCAAGCAGCATCCAGGATCTCGAGCCGCGTCGCCTCACGCCGTTCGGTCTGCCGATCACGCATAGGTGTACCTAACATGATTAGGATCATTCTCGTGGGACCCACGCCTGTCAAGAGCAAGTCAGCGCTATTTGCACTGACGCGCCTTGCCTCGCAGCTAACACTGGGTGCTTGGCTGGTTGAGCGCCAGGCCAGGACGTGGCGAGACCGGGGGCTGGCCGAACTCATGACGAGGTCGGAGGAGATGTTCGGGCGACTGATATCGGGCGGCGCACCGATCCCGAGGCGCAAACGACCCACCGCCAAAGACGTGGGCGGACCGGGCGAAACATGGTCGGCGACATTGACGCCTATTTGCTTTGGTCATCGTTGACTCCGACCTGAAGTGTTAGCGCTGCGGGGGCGCGAAGAATTCGAGCTGGATGTTGTCCGGGTCCCGGAATACGAGGACCGAGCCGTAGGGCTTGTCGGCTATCGGCGATTGGGTCAGTGGCTTGTCGGCCCTATCGGCGCGCACGACGCCGTTGGTTTCGAGGTGTTCCTGCCAGACTTCCAGGTCTGCGCGGGTGGCGACGATGAACCCGGCATGGTCCAGGCCTGTGGTTGGTTCGGCGAAGAGGTGTCCGTCGTTGGTCTCATGACGGTGCAGCGCGAACATGAGCTGCATGTCCGGGTCGGCGAGAATCTTGCCGACGCCGCCGGGGTGGGGGACGTCCATCAGGAAATGGACGTCGAAGATTGTCTCGTACCACCTCACGCTGGCGTCCAGATCGGTGACGGTGAGCGCCAGGTGGTGCAGACGAGGCTGGGTGACGGTGGGCATGTGGCTCCTCGATTCGGGTTCGCGTGTTTGGTTTAGGAGGCTGCGGCGATGCGATAGCGGTAGGCGTCGGCGAGAGCGTGCAGCGCTGCCGAGCAGTCGCCGCTGTACGACGAACCGTGCATCAGCGCGAGGGTGTGAGGTGCCAGCGCCGCCAGACGGTCGATTGTCTTGGGTGTTGTCGGGGACAGGCTGGAGTAGGCGAACAGGTCTTCGGTCTGCTCGGATGGGCCGAGGATGTCGGTTTCGGTCAGTGCTGGTCCGTTGCCCAGGTGAGTGAACAGGTCCCCGCACAGCAGCGTCTGGGTGGTTTCTTCGAACAGCACCCTGGCCTCCCATGCGTGTGGGACGTGGGGTGTGTCCAGGTGGCGTACGCGCATCCGGCCGAGGGTGATCGTCTCGCCGTCCGCCAGGGGTCGGGGAGGGCGGTCGGCCATCTGGTCCAGAGACACCTGGCATCCTCCCGCACCGTGGGCGACCTGGGACCGCGGTGCTACGGCCAGGAACTCGTTCATTGCGCCGCACTCGTCGGACTCGACGTGACCGAACGTGATCCAGCGCAGCCGGTCGACCGGCATGACCCGCTCGATGGCCGCCCGGACACTGGGAAACATCGCGCGATGGCCGGTGTGGAACAGCAGTGGTTCGTCGTCGTCGAGCAGAAACTGGTTGAAGGTGAATCCGGTGGGTCCGATCTGCGACACAAAGGTGGACAGCCGGTAGATCCCGGCGGCGACCTCATCCATGGTGGTGGTCATCAGTGGTCCTCTTGGGAGCAGTGGGTAAGAAACATGCGCACGACGTCGTCGACCAGCCGGGTCCACCGGTCACCGCCGGGGTCGTTGGAGATCTGCTGGTCGACCAGTCCGGTCATTAGCGCCGTCCACACGTCAACGTGCCGGGGGTCGCGTACGCCGTAGCCCGCGAGCTGTTTATGGGTGAGCTCCAGGGCGCGTACGGCTGGCGCGTAGGACTGCGGTGAGGGGCTGAATCCGGGCACCGAATGCTGGAAGAGCAGCTGGTAGCGGGCCACGTCCGACACGCAGAACTCGATGAAATTCTGTGCATCTGCCATGAGGTTTTCGTAGGGGTCACCCTGGTCGACCAGTTCGGCCTTGCTTTCGGCAAAGCTCTGGGCGGCTTCGCCGAACATCGCGTCGAAGATGGCGTTCTTGGAGTCGAAGTACGCGTAGACGGTAGGTGTCGTGATGCCCGCCTGCCTCGCCAGGTCACGCAGCGACAGAGCAGCCAGGCCGTCGGCGCGGACCATCTCCCACGCCGCCGCAAGGACGGTGGCTCGCGCGGATTGTCGGCGCGCTTCGCGCCAGTCGACTGGTGCTGGGTTCTTTAACATTGTCAGTAATTTTTGCACGCTGTTTAACTCACGTCAACGGTCTCGCCCGACGAGACGCACCTGTTTCTCAGTTCCCGCTGGTTGGACCGAGGTGGGACAGTGATCAGGGTGGGCATCCGGACCACTGACATTCCCGCTCACAGACAGGATGCCGCCCCCACCTTGTGCCTCGGCAAACCACCGGAGCCGCGATCGGTGCCTATTGTCCGGTCACGGGGTCAGTGACCGGTCACCCATCGGCTATCGGACAGCCTGGTCCGGTCATCGTTGGCGAGCCTGCTGGCAGTGCAAGCAACAGCCTTGTACGACCAGCTCGGCGGCCTCAGAACCCATGGCGGCGTTGCGGGCGTTCACTTCACGCGTCTTGGATCCTCCTACGCAGTCGCCGAAGCCTTGCCGGCCTGGCTCGTGATTTCTGATAAAGCTCGATACCACACGATCACCTGTCGGGTGTAGGACCTTAGTCCCTAGACAGATCAACACTCTTTGCCAAACCTGGAAGAAGGACTACCGTGCCCAACCAGGAGGGAGGGGTGAGATGACAGGAGGGTGAGATGACAGGTGCGATCATCCATTGGTCCTATTAGAAGTCAGAAGGCGAACATCCCATGAGGAAGATACTTCTTGGGGGATTGATACTATTTACGGTCCTAACGGTGCTAGGAGCCATTGGGATGGTGGGCGTTCGTAGCGACACGATCAACCAGAAGAATGCAGCCGTCGCTGCCGCCCAACATGAGCAGG
>PMJN01000453.1:0-10373 GCA_003157445.1 Micrococcales bacterium | reverse complement strand
TTCTACCAGAACGCGTGCAGTGCCATCACCACTCAATAATCCACTCGACTGTAGAGGCAGGCGAGAACAGTGAGTAACACGATCGACCACGAGAACATCGCGGGCGAGCACGACAGTAAACAAATCGACAGCGAGCACATCGACATCGAGGAGGAGCACAAGGCACTCATCCAGAGTTACAGTCCGGCGGGTTGGTATTCACAAGCTGATGGCCGTCAGAGGTATTGGGATGGGCAGCAGTGGACCGAGAACTACACCCCAGCACCAGTCACGACAACGAGCGCCGAGGCCGACGGGAAGCCTTCCGCCCAGCGGAAGAGGTCGAGCCGAGTACTGGTATGGATCTTGGCGGGGGTGACGGTTATCTCTCTCATCATCACCGCAGTTGTTCAGGTCAACATCGACAGCACGGTCACTGCCAAGAACGCCGTCATCGCGACGGCTCATCACGCGCGGGACGTGGCCAATGCCAAGGCTCTCGTCATCGAACAACAGTTGGCGTCGGTCGGCGTGCCAATTCAGGCCGCTGCCAACACTGCCGCCGCAAATATAGCTGCTCAGAAGGCTGCCGCTGCCGCTGCCGCTGCCGCTGCTGCCGCCAAGCAGGCAGCCGTCTACGCGGGATGGCAGAACAGCTTGGAATACCAGATCGTACAGACCGGCGACGAGGTGAACGCCCAAGGGGTGCAAATACCGGGCATTACGGCCAAGTCGGCTAGTTGCACCGTCGATACCGTCAACTCCGTTGGCGGTGGCACTTATAACTGCACCGTAACCTACAGCGACGGTTCCCAATTAGGACCTGCGACGATCACCGTCCCAGCAAATGGTGATTTTACCGGGTGGCAACCACCCTCAATTCCATGAACGGCGAGAGTAACTTCACAGAGACCCTCACAGGAATCGGTGATGTGGAATCGAAAGGAGCGTGGGTGACGGCTAATGAAACTACCGTGAGCAAGAAGAATAGAACACTATCGTGAGCAAGAAAGGGAAACGGAAAGTTGAGAAGCATTTCGATGAGATAGTGACTCCTCTGCTGGAACCCGGTGAGCAGCGGATTGCGGTTGTGTGGGCCTTGTCTGGAGCCATGGCTGATCGGCGGGTTGATCGGACACCTCGGGGGACCAGGGCTCTGGACATGGAGTGATATTTCTTGTGTGGTCGTGTGCCATGAACGCTGGAGCCGGGGCTCGGTAGGTGGGTCCTGGTGATGGCGGTGCTGTGCAGTGGATGAAGGTTTTGTGGCCCTTCGGAGTCGCCCTGCGGGGGGAGGCTTCAAACCGCCTCATGCTGCGACTGTGCCGTTCGACCACGCCCTTGTTTGCGTTTGACCAGGGACAGTGAGCCATGTCTCGCTACGCAAGCAAACGGCCCCACGAGTGATTGCGCCCCTGTTGACGGCGTCAGTGGCAACTCCTGCATCTGTATGGACAGGGGACCAAGCTGGCCATACGTTGTGGCAGAGAGTCACGCCGGGGGAACAACGGCATCGCCGCTCAGCAAAGAGGATCAGGGGTATCCAAAATGCAGATAATCCGCCGAATCGGTGCTGTCGTGTTGATCATCGCGGCACTTGGAATCTGGTTTGGTATGAAGCCCGCACAAGACACGAAGGCAGGTACGTACCATTCAGCAATCAGCGCAGCTCTTGATGCCGACACGGCAAACAACGCCAAAACTGAGGGCGCACCGCAACAAACTGTGGTAAACGGTTGGACGGCGAAGGATCTCCTGACCGTCATCGCTCAGGAAGGCGCCAGTCAGCCTACGGTTGACGAACGGCCTGCGGCACTGCTCGTGCTTGTGATCACTGGCCTCGGTCTGATCCTCATGACCACCCGCCCCGATGCACGCGTGCTTGCTACAGGCCACACAAACCCACCCGCTGCGACTGCCGTTGCAGAACCGGTGTCTGAATAGGCCAAATCGGCGGTAGAACCGTTATGCAGTCCACCCTTACGTTCAGCGAGGCATAGACGTTTGGTCATGCTCCAGAGCACCGAAAGAGTATTCGAATACTCTCAAGTCCAATAGGTTCGGAGGGCATCGACATTCTGGCTACTTCGCCTGGATGGTCCCCCCGGCCCACGTTCGAGACAGTCAGAGAACCAATGCTCTTTCAGAGGGATCCAGATGGTCGAGGTCAGGACACAGCCGGAGGCTAAGTGCCCCATGCGTCCAGGAGATCCGTGCTCGCTGTGCGTGCCGGGTGCATCGGGTCCGCACGACTGCGGGCTGGTCTACCTGGTGATGTCTGATCCTGACCTTCGTGATCGGTTGCACCAGATCAGGACGGCCTCGGTCTGAGCCTGAAGTGGATGACCCGAAGTGACAGCAAGTTGCTCATTCGCCTGCGCGACGAAGCATGGGGCGAGTCCACTTGAAGCATGGACTACTACGCCGATGACTACCCGGACACTCCCTTGGATGAGTTTCTTGCCGTCTACGAGCGGCTCACCAAATACGCGAAACGGGAGATCCACGACTTGGCGGAGAGCTTGGCCACCGGTGGCTGCGTGGCCGAAGAATCGTCTCCGATACAGCCAGACTGATCCGCGCTGACTTGTACGTCTGCCCAGTCTCGGGTCGGGCAATCTGCAGAGGCCGGACGAGCTACTTGTAGAACACCTTGACGCCGCCATGGCCCGAACAGGCCCCCTGGTGGTGGGCTGCGAAGGAGTACGTACCGTCGTTGCACAGCGCAG
Organism: Micrococcales bacterium; assembly: GCA_003157445.1. GTDB lineage: Bacteria > Actinomycetota > Actinomycetes > Actinomycetales > Dermatophilaceae > UBA4719. Next base: position 7,665 of record PMJN01000453.1, on the reverse strand, counting down.
TTGCGCCGTTACCTGGTTGCGCCGGAGCCGGAGCGGGCGCAGGGACTGGTGCGGGCTGCGCCGGTGCTGGTGAGCTCTGGTTGTTCGCGGCGGCCGCCCCGACATAGGTCTGGTAGGCGACCCACCAGTTGGAAGCGATGGCCTTTTGAGCTGTTGCCAGGCTGATGGCGTGGTCGCAGACCAGGCTGTGCAGCTTGTTCTCGACAACGTCCTTGACCCTCGCTCCCTCGGGTGCCTTGTATGGCTCGGGCCACAGGTTGGCCTCCGCGCTGGTAGCACCTCCCAGTTCCAGGGAGATGAGGTGGTCTTCTTCGTAGTCACCCTTGGCGGTATCACCCTTGTACGTGTACCCGGAGGCGAGCTGCTGCACCTTGAGCTCGGTTGTATAGGACGAGTCTGGCCGGATGGTGGCGGTCCATCCCGACACGCAGATCGTCCGGCCAATGTTGGCCGGGGTCACGGCAGGATTGACTGCGCCCGGTGTTCGCGCATGATTCGGCAGGACGGCTCCGGCGGCGTTGACCGTGATGCCGCCAGTGGCGGGGGCCGGGTTTGGCGCCGCTGACATTGTCGGCGCTGCAACGGTCTTCGGTGTGGTTACTGCCGCCGGGGTCGGTGGCGACGAAACCGTGCTTGATGACGACGTTGGGCTTGATAGGGATGTGGTTGCAGGACGGTTGGACGCGGGACCGCAGCCGGACAGCAGCATGATGGCCGCTAGCAGCGCGGTGATCGACCTGATGGCTTTGTTCATGCTCTGCCTCCCATCCCTTGCATCTGCCCGCTGGTGCCTCTCGTGACTTCTAGAACCAGACCTGGCGAAGCGCAACAGAATGGAGGGAACCGGTGGGGTACTGGGTCGATAGGTTGATGTGCCATGTTGATCCCCGGGAGGGGTCACCCCACAAGTAGCTGCCATTGGTACAGGAGTAGTTCATCCGCTGGTTCCCGATTGCAGCGGTCGCACCCCCCATTTGAGTGCACTTGATGCCGCTGGCGATCTCAATACCCCACGGCAGGCCATGGGTCGTTGGAGGATTGGCAACGCCAGCATTGCCAACTAATGAAACAAAAACCCAGTCGGTGCCCCAGGGATCACTGGGACAAGCTAGCCCCAAGTCGGTGTCCAAAGGGAAACATGGGTCAAAGACGTTGCCGCCGCCGCTGGCAGTTGTCGTGTAGCACCGATAAGCATCTTGCCGGGCCAGTCTATTCGACCCCTGACTGCAGCCTGCCTGATCCGGGTAGACGGTCTCCTTAGGGTCCATCTTCGGAGCGCCCCACCGGGTGATCTGTACGGTCGTCGCAGGCTGCGACTGCACACTCTTCACTCGTGGCGGCGTCGTTGTCTTAGCCGTTGTCTCTTTAGCTGCACTCGCTTGCGATGCCGGTCGCGTGGAGACCACGGAAGACTTGCCTGTGGCGGTGCCTGAGATGCCCTGAACTGTGGAGCCCTTGCCCATGGAGAAGATTGCAAACATTACGGCGACGATGAGCAGGGGTAGAACCGTCCACAGAATCGCCCTCCTCCATCGCTTGCGCGGGGTCTGTGCGACCTCGGGAGGCCGAGATGTCGGGTCTGGCCTTCCAGGATGTGGGGCGGCTCCAGTTCCGATACTTGTGGCTGCGACTCCAAGTGGCCAGGTTGGTGGAAGACCATCTCCTGGAAGAGCCGACTCACTGACGGGAGGCTGGGTCAGAACTATTGTCGCGGGATTGCCTGTCGTTCCTTGGAGAACGAGGTCCGGTGTCGGTCGCAGCACGGGATCCTTGGCCAGACATGATGCAATGAGCGCCCGGAGGCTCGGCGGGACGTTATCAAGGTCTGGATCCTCGTGCAGGACTCGATACAGCACAGCATCGGTGGGTCCGATGCCGAAGGGCGACTGCCCGGTTGCGGCATACGCGAGGACAGCGCCCAGGGCGAAGATGTCGGACTCGGGTCCGGTGATATTTGCGCGGATCTGCTCGGGTGCCATGTACCCCGGTGACCCGATGCGCAGGTTTGTCGTGGTCAATGCTGTCGCGTCCGCAGCCCGTGCGATGCCAAAGTCGATCACCCTCGGGCCGTCGGGAGCCAGGATGATGTTCGACGGTTTCAGGTCACGATGGACCAACCCTGCTCCGTGAATGAACTGCAGCGCCTCAGCCAGTGCCGCTGCGAGGCGTCTTAGCTCAGGCTCCGCCATAGGGGACTGCTCCACAGCCGCCGAGAGAGTGGGGCCTTCGAGGTAGATGGTCGCGAGCCAGGGCGTCGGGGACTCGGTGTCAGCGTCAACGACTGCCGCTGTGACGTGGCTGCGGACGAGCTGTGCTGTAGCGACTTCCCTCCGAAAACGCGCGCGAAATTGAGTGTCTTCAGCGAGTTCAGGACGGATGACCTTGACGGCCAGCCGACGGCCCCCAGGTGATGTGCACAGGTATACCTTGCCCATTCCGCCGGACCCGAGTAGGGCGACAACCCGGTATGGGCCGATCAACTTTGGATCGCCCTCGTGAAGCTGCTCCATATCGCGCTGCCCTCCCTCGGAGGATCTTAGAGGGACCTAGCATGTGGTGCGCACTCAAGCGAATATGTCCCTGAGGCAAACCATCCAGCAGACAGTTCTGTGGTCTTCGCGTCCTGGCAGAAATCTCCGAGAACACATAACCGACGATGTCGATCCCCAATGCAAGTCTGACCGGATATGGGGGGCCTGTCCGGAGAATCCCGTGACTTGGGCGGGGCTTTACCGGGCGTCTTCAACGCTGCCCCAAGTCAGGGCGCAAGGACCGTGAGCTGCACAGAGTGCCGATCAGTCGTGACTTGGTCTCCGCAGCAGCTCGTCCACAACCTCTTGGTGACGCTGTGCGTCCGGGCTCAACGCCGGGGACTGGCCATGGGCAAGGACACCATCCAGATCCATGGCCTCCCAGGCCGGGTGGGTGCGTTCGAGCTCATCGCGGAGCTCCTACGGCGTTATGTATTACACGGGCTTCTCCATGGCAGCGGCCATGGCCGTGTCGTCGTAGAACTTGCTGCAGCAGCGTCAGGTGCAGCTCGTCGGCTGGTAATCGGCAGAAGAAGTGGCGTTGTCGGTGCCGCCCGCTAGCGTGCAACGCATGTTGAGTCGACTTCGCAGATCCCTGCAACGCCAACTCCGCAGGGCCGCATCTGACGCCTGATGTCTCGACCACCCCTCAGCAGCCTGTCATCGCCAACGCATACACATCGAAGCTTGCCAGACACAGGAATCTCAACTCGCAACGGAAGCCCGACTGCTGGACGACAAGGAGACCGACACGATGACCATCGCGTTGATGACGGGTGCACCTCCAGAGCGTGACGGTTTCGTCTTGGAGCAGGGGTTCTCGTACAGCAGGGACCATTGGACGAGCAGATTGCCCAACGCTGATCAGTGGCCCCCGAGTATCGACGGCGGGCCAGTGCGTGGGAAGTGGCCAGTCCTGGATCGTCGAGGTGTGTTTGCGTTGGAGGACGTCCAATCGCCCGACGACGCAGTCCATCTGTATGTTGCTGCGTGCGTCTGGGACAGCGGGTTGAGCGGGAGGAAGGTGAGCCGCCTAGCCAGGGTCCTTCGCGACAACCCCGACGCCGGTCAAGGCCACTCGCCGCCATCACCACCATGCGTGAGCACGGGCCGGTCCCCGCATACCGCGCCCTCCACCCGGGTGGAACTCACGGCCTCCTCGGCCTCGGACCCGGACTCGTCAGCAAAGTCCTGTACTTCGCGGGCTGGAACCTATCCGGCGGGGACAACCAGCCCCTGATCCTCGATCAATTCGTAGTGATCGCTCTCAACGACCATGCCGATCTCCGTTGGGAACTCGACGGGAAATGGTCCTCAGACCAGTACGCCACGTACCTGGACCTCGCTCACGATTGGGCCGCCGAGTGGAAGGGCACTTCTCCCGACGTGGTAGAGCGTGTGCTGTTCGAACACGGCAAGCGCCTATCCAAGATGTCCTGAGGCGTTTCACGTGCGCGCCATCTGGCCCCATACCCGAGTAATGGCTCTTCAACCGCCTGTATCGCTAAGGACGGATGCCCTCGTCACTCATTGGTCCGCGACAACTCGGTGCATCCTGACGTGACGTGCTCCCAGACGACGATGTCTAGCGCCCTCAACTCGGTCACTGGGCGGCCATCTGGCGTGAGCGTGTTCTTGGTCAGATGGTGAAGCCAATCTGCGTGTTGGAGCAGCTCGTCCTGGATCACAGGCCAGAAGTCCCAAGGCTTGTTACGGGACACCCCGTAGAAGGCGGCGACTCGGCTGTCGAAGATCGGAACGAGCGCAGGGCGCTTACGGTGCAAGACTTTGGTTACTTTGACTGCCTTGATATCTGGTGTGCTTTCGCATGCAACCAATGCGCCACGGACCAGAGACCAGGGTCCGGCAGCTGCCGTCAAGTCTTGATCCTTGAACTGAGCGACGGAAGCATCTTCGTCGGCCAGCACCCGGTCCATAGCATCGCGCAGGATCCGATACGGTCCGCTTGGAAGGAACATGTCTCGAACATGCTCCCCGTGCAGGGGTGCGTCGAGGAGAGCTGGTGCGAAGAAGTCCACGGGTTCCAAGACTCGTGGGCAACCCTGGCGGTCATAGGCCCTGAAGGCGCGTGTCCCGGTGGGGTCTGTGTAATCGGAAAAGTGGCGAGCGGCGCATACGGTCAGGTCAGCGAGCATCGGCATCGCCCCATTGTGCGGGTTTGGGGGAATTCCGTGCGGAAGCAACGCTCAAAATGCGGATCCGGTTTGGATCTAACCGTCCCAACGACAGACAAACTTGCATCTGACCTGAGCGAACGTTTGCTAGTTCTCCAGCGACACGTCGTCGGCAACCTCCCCATTACGGACCATCACCTGGTGTCCCTGGGCTCGCAAGATGTCGTCGCGGAGGTGAGATGAGATATCGACGACCATGAGCTTCACGTCAAAGATCTCGGCGGCGTCAGTGCCCTGAGGTGTCGCCATCAAGAACGTCAATGTTCCTGACTCGCAGACAGTTGGGAGGCGGCGTGCGCGACATGCTGCCGGATCTGGTCCGCGCACCATTCAGGCCGCAGCTTGAGGTCGTGTTCCCATAAGCGCAGGAGAAGCCATCCGGCCTTATCCATGTACAGGGCCTGACGGTGATCGTTGAGTCGATTCTTGGCCACGCTGTAGTGCGCGTGCGTCTTGGGGTCGTATCCGTGCCAGTAGTCGCCGTCGGCCTGTATGACGAGCCGAAGGTCTGGCAGCGCCGCATCGACAGTCCATTTGTCGAAGACAAGATACTGGCTGCTCCAGTTGCCCTCGCCCACCACGCCGTCCAGCAGTGCGTAGAGATTCCGCTCGGGAGCGGTCGGGGCGCGTGAGGCCAGCATGTCGCGCTGCATCTGCCTGACCCGCTCGACCTCAAGCGGGTCGTTGCGGCGGGCTTCAGTGTTGCAGTCTCGTGAGCAATACAATGCCGCCGTCCTTGCGATGGTGCTGGCTGGCTTCTCGAATGCGGTGCCGCACACAGCGCACTCACGCTTCACGCGGTTCCGCATGCCAAGGCCACGGCAATCCACTGAGCAGTACTTGCCGATGTCGTACGTCACTTTGGAGGCCGTGACCTCGAACGCAAGACCACAGGTAACGCAGACCCTGTTGACACGAGTGCGCCGACACTCGTTGGAGCAGAACCTGCCCCAGCCCTTCACTATCTCGCTGCGCGTCGCAGTGAATGCCGCACCGCATTTCTCGCAGGAGCGGTCAACTGGGCCCGGGAAGGCGCAGGCCTTCGAGCAATGCAAATCCTTGCCTTTGTCCAGCCGACCCAGTTCTGCCTCATAGGACACCCCGCACACTGGGCATTGACGCACCACTCTCGTCCGCCTCCAGAGCCCACCGCAGGTCTTTGAACAGCAGAAGGTTCCAGGGTGTCTGGACCAGAACTCCCGACTGCAGACCGCACATGTACGAGTCTGAATTGCTTTGGCCGCCACTCGGCAATCGTCCGAGCAGTAGGCCCCACCACCTTGGGCAATGCGCCCACCGGCAATGTCGAAGGCAATGCCGCAGTAACCGCAGGTGCGTTGCTCCCAGCCCCCCGCCAAGCGCCTCTTGGCCGTGCTGCAAGCGAGTGAACAGTACTGTCTCCTCTGGGACGGCGAGAATGTGAAAGCAACTCCGCAGTTCGCACAAGTCGCGGCTATGGGCATACATCAATTGTGGCAGGTTGGGCCGTAGGGCACCCTGCTGTTGAGGCAGACTGGTGAGTCCCGCACCCAGCGTGCCATGCCTTATGCATCTCGTTGTCAGAACAGGGAATCCGGACTTCCGGGAGCATGAGCCCAAGCGGGGATCGGCGTCCCGGACGCCGGCAAGGTCAGCCGTTGATGGGACCGCCGCAGCAACTCGTCTGCACGCTGCGAGCTAGGGCTACAGGGGCTGGCCACGACATCACCGACCCAGCAACACAAGGCAGGCAACCCACGTCATGTTACGGGTGGAACCACGAGGGTTCGGGGTCGAGGATCCTCTTCGAGCAGGCCCGGACAGTCCAGACCCAGGAGACGACACCTGGCCTTGATGCAGCGGATAACCCCGAGGGCGGACGGCACATCGCCGTCCATTGCCTTCTGCCACACCGCCACCTGAAGGTTGTCTAGCCTCTCGACCTCCAGGCTGCGGAGTTCTCCGATGGCCTCAACCGTCTGGGCCTTCAATGCCTCTGAGATGACGTGGTACACGGTGCCCCTGTTGGCATAGCCCAGCTCGATGGCGATCTGGTCGTAGGTGAGGCCATTGGTCCTGAGTTCCACGGCCCGGGCACGCCTGGCGGCAGCGAGGGCCCGGTTGCGGTGTTGACCACGGACGGGAGGGAGTTCAGGGAGAGCAACTGCCATGAATTCATTATTACTCTTTCCTGGGACAGGGTCACCTATTTACCGTTGAATGGATCAGGATTGGTATTAAGGCCACAAAGAATGGTGTAATTGGTTACACGAGGCACGGGATAACCACGTCCATTCATTGAACTGGAGAAACCCCCTCAGTCTTACGGCTCGCCGCATCATGTGGCGGGCCTTTTTTGCGTCCAGGTGCAGAAACCTGGCAATCACCCTGAGGAGATCAAGTGACTACCCATGCCATCAAGCTGACAAGCCCGCACGAACTGCTAGCCGTGGTTCCCTATCTGTTGGGCTTCTGTCCGACCAACAGCATCGTGACCTTGTGCCTGAGCGACAACAGGCTCGGCCTAACCCAACGGCTGGACCTGCCCCCGCCGGACTGTGCCCATGACGTGGCATCGGCCCTGCTTCCCATCTTGATCAGGGAGGGCCCCGACAGCGTGATCCTCATCGGCTTTGAGGACAACGACCGCGAGAGCCTGCCTGCACTCGAGGCGCTGACCACCGCATTGCGCTCGCACAGCATGCCGATCCACGACCGGCTGGTTGTCAGGGAGGGGCGGTGGCGATCACTGGACTGCAACAACGCGAGTTGCTGCCCGCCAGAGGGACGCCCGGTGCGGGTCGATCCTGGTGGCGCCTTCGGCGCGGGGCTCACCGGCCAGGGCCCGCAGCCCGCCCTCAACGAGCATGGTGTCCAGGCCGTAGAACCCGTTACGCAACGACCCGAAAACCCGCGTGGCGCAGGGCAACAGGCCTGTGGACTCCAGCGCGGGGATCGCC
>PMJN01000194.1 GCA_003157445.1 Micrococcales bacterium | reverse complement strand
GCTTCGACCTCGCCGAAAAGTAGGTCCTGGCTCCCACCTGGGCGTCGGAGACCACCGCTACGTTGGGTGCCAGCAGGTTCCGCCTGCACCGAAGTGACCCGCAAAGGTGCTCCTGGCTCGGCAGCGCAGTCATGGCCGGCAGGTGTGGAACTTTGGCTTGGAGCAACCCCTGATATGGGCCCGGTGGGAGGGTCCGACCCCTGAGTTCAACGCTCAGGGCGCAGCCGTGGCTTCTTGGCGGTTCGTAGACGGTCCAGCAGCAGGCGTTGCGCGGGGTCGACCAGGGTGGCAGCGGCGCTTCAAGGCACCCACAGGCCCCCGAGGTGGCCTAAAGCCGGCCAGGACCAGGGCCTGGGGATCGTGGGACCTCAGGTGTTGCGGGTCCGTCAGGACAACCGTGCCCGCTGCCCCGTGCTGGTCCCCAAGATCGGCTGGGTCTGGTTCAAACGCTGCCCGGCGCTGGCGCAGTGGAAGTCGTACCGCATCGCCTGCGACAGGTCGAGCCGTTGGCACATCGCGTTCGTGCTGACCCCGGGCCCGATCCCTGCTCCTGGCAGTGGCGGGGTTGCCGGCCGCGTTCGTGGCCTCACTGTGGCGATGGCACTGTCCACTGGACAGATGGCCTGCCCGAACGGGTTGCGGCCGAAGCAAGCTGAGCCGATGGGGCGGCTCCAACGCAGGTTCGCACGGGCCAGCCGTGGGTCGAGGCGCCGCAAGAAAGTCAGGACCTGGATCGCCGGGCGAAAGGCCCGAGACGCCGGCCGGCGCAAAGACTGGGTTCAGAAGACCAGCACCGACCTAGCCCGACGTTTCGAAGTGATCCGTGTGGAGAACCTGCACATCAAAGCCATGACCCGCTCGGCTTCGGGAACCACAGCAAAGCCAGGCAGGACCCTCGCCAGAACGCCGGCCTCAGCCGGGGCATCCTCTAGCCCGAGTGGGGACTGCTCGTTGCCCAGCTCGAGCAGAAGGCGCCCGGCAGAGTCGAAAAGGTCAACCCCGCCTACCCGTCGCAGACCGGCAACGCCTGCAAACAGATCGCATGCGACAGTGGCCAAAGACAAGGACTTTGTGTGCGTTTCCGGCAAGCACAGGGCGAACGCCGAGGTGAACGCAGGCAGAAATACCGCGGCAGGCCATGGCATGACAGCCCGTGCAGACCGCAGATTTTTGGCTCGCTTCGTCAAGCGCAAAACCCAACATGCCCTCCCAAGGTCCCATGGCAGTTGCAATCCCGGTCATTGATGGCCGGGAGGATGTCAACGAAAGGATCCTCTGGGTCTGCGCCGGCCGCGAGCGCTCCAGCAGGGGGCATGCCAGTGTCTGCGGTCCTGCAGGCCGCCCATGCCATCGGCCGGCCAGGCAACGACGTGCGGTGTACCGGGTGCCAGCTCTTGCTGGCAGCCCGGACACCGGTAGGACTTCTCTGATCCGGCGCCACTGACGCGGCGGACGAACCACTCGCCGTCGCCATGCGACTCACGGCGAGGAACCCCTCCTATGGCACGCTCCAGATCGAGCTCGGTGCCCTCTGGACGTCGACGATTTGGTCGGGACATGTCCCAATTGTCGCAGGCTCAGGTCCTAAACGTAGGTGCGAAAGCCCCGTCCCACCTTGCGACCGAGGTAGCGGGCGGTCACGAGATGCTCGAGTAGCGGTGCAGGGGCGAAGCCGCGCTCACGGAACTCGAGGTAGAGCTCACGCTGGATGGCCAGGGAGACGTCCAGACCGACCGCATCCAGAAGCTCGAACGGGCCCATCGGATACGCGCAGCCGGTCTTCATGGCGTTGTCGATCTCATCGGCGCTGGCATAGTGCGCCTCAAGCATCTTGACCGCGTCGTTCAGGTAGGGGAAGAGCAGTGCGTTGACGATGAAACCTGAGCGGTCCCCACAGGTCACCGGGTGCTTGCCGATCTTGCGACACAAGTCCTGGACCGTGGCCACCACGTCATCGGCGGTCGAGACCGTATGAACGACCTCGACGAGCTTCATGATGGGTGCGGGGTTAAAGAAGTGCATGCCCACGACGTCGCTGGGACGCTTAGTCATCACCGCGCACTCGATGACTGGCAGCGAGGAGGTGGTCGTGGCAAGGATCGCGCCCGGTTTGCAGATCTCGTCGAGGTTCTCGAACAGCGCCTGCTTGACCTGGAGATCCTCCACAACGGCTTCAACCACCAGGTCGACGTGGGCAAGGTGCTCGAGCATCGTGGTGCCGTTCAGACGCCCCGCGACCGCGTCGCGGGCCTCGTCGGTGAGCTTTCCTCTCTGAACCGCCTTCTCCAGACTCTTGGCGATGGCGGTCTTGACGGCCTCAACCTTGGCCTCGGAGCGTGCCACGTACGTCACGACATACCCGGCCTTGGCGAAGACCTCGATGATCCCTGTCGCCATGGTGCCAGAGCCAACGACGCCAACGGTTTTCACGGTTCGCAAACCACCCTCACCGGTGCCACCCTCGGGGGGAGTGAGTTGGTCGGGGACGACTTTGGAGCTCCCCGGCTCGTCATAGGTGTAGAAGCCGCGGCCGGTCTTGCGACCCTTGAGCCCGCCGGTGACCATCTGCTTGATGATCGGGCTCGGCGCGTGCAACCGGTCGCGCCCCTGCTTGTACATCGTGTCCAGGATCGCGTAGGCCGTGTCGAGACCGATCAGGTCCATCAGCGCCAAGGGGCCCATCGGCAGCCCACAGCCGAGCTGCATCGCAGCGTCGATGTCCTCGCGGGTTGCATAACGGCTCTCGTACATGTCAACCGCGTGGTTGAGGTAACCGAACAGAAGAGCGTTGGCAATGAAGCCGGCCTTGTCACCAATGACCACGGGCAACTTCCCGAGCCGTGCCGCGAGCGCCGTGACGTCTTGCAGGACGGATTCCTGGGTGACCACGGTGCGAACGACCTCGACGAACGTCTGCACCTGGGCTGGGTTGAAGAAGTGCATCCCGACGACCCTGCCTGGGTGCTCGGTGGCTACCGCGATCTCGGTGACGGACAGGCTGGAGGTGTTGGTGGCCAGGATCGCGTCCGGTTTCACGATCTGGTCCAGCTGGGCGAAGATGTGACGCTTGAGATCGAGATGCTCGGGCACGGCCTCGACCACGAGGTCACACTCGGCGAGGTCGGCGAAGTCAGTGGTGTAGCTCACACGGTCGTGCAGCTCGCTCTGCTCCTGCTCGGTCAGCTTGCCCCGGGAGAGGGCGCGGCCGGTCGAGTGATGCAGCGTCGCCTCGCCCTTCTCGGCGGCCTCCCGTGACACTTCGACGCCCACCACATTAAGACCATTGCGGGCAAATACCTCCGTGATGCCCGCACCCATTGTGCCGAGTCCAACTACGCCAACTGTTGCAAAGTCATGAGCCATGCCGCTGAGTCTGCCAGAGGACCTCAGATAACGGGGATCGACGACCACCAGCGATGGTCAGGGTGCCCGGCTGGCTCGGTAGGATACGCGGCGTGCGACTGGTCATAGCGCGGTGCAGCGTGGATTACGAAGGTCGGCTCCAGGCCCACCTGCCTTTGGCGACCCGGCTGCTGGTGGTCAAAGCAGACGGGTCGGTCCTGGTCCACAGCGACGGGGGCTCCTACAAGCCGCTGAACTGGATGTCACCTCCCTGTGCGATGGCCGAGGTGGCACCCGAGGAAGACGAGAGCGCCGAAGGGGTCATGTTGGTCTGGGTTGTCCAGCATGCCAAGTCCGACGACCGCCTTCGGGTTCGCTTGTACGAGGTGATGCACGACTCCGCCCATGAGCTCGGCGTGGACCCTGGTCTGGTCAAGGATGGCGCAGAGGCACACTTGCAGGCGCTGCTGGCCGAGCACATCGTCACTCTGGGCCAGGGATTCACGCTGATCCGCAGGGAGTACATGACCGCCATCGGGCCGGTTGACATCTTGTGCCGGGACGCCTCGGGGGCCAGCGTTGCGGTCGAGATCAAACGCCGCGGCGACATCGACGGCGTCGAGCAGCTGACCCGTTACCTCGAGCTGATGAACCGGGACCCTCACATCGCGCCGGTCGCCGGTGTCTTCGCCGCCCAGGAGATCAAACCGCAGGCGCGCACCCTGGCCACGGACCGCGGCATAAGGTGCGTAATTCTGGACTATGACGCCCTAAAAGGCATCGACGATGTGACCTCGCGTCTGTTCTGAGGCAGCGCCGGTCCGTCACGCTCGGCAAGCGCCAAGGCCCAGCCTGCCGGATCAGCGTCAAGATGACCGCTCGGCAGCAGCCCTGCGGCGATCGGCGTCATTGCGGCTCTCGCCGTGGCCAGACCTTCATGGTGTGCCAGAGATAGACCGATCCCCGCAGCAAAGCGACGAAGCCGCCAGGAGCAAGCAAGATCGGGTGACGGGCAGGACCTGATAGTCACGGGTGCGATTGCATCGGTCACCACGCCGGCGTCGTTCAATCGACAGGTGCCGGCCGACGAGCCGCGATTGAACGACTCCCCCGCTGATCACCTCTTTTCCTCATCGTGGCCACCCGGACACGTCCGACGCCGGCGAGTGCCGCTGCGCCAACGGTGGGCACGTTCCACGCGCGCACTTGCCGATGAGCCGGCACCCCTTGGGGCACTTTGATGAGGAACGCGCACGCTCGAAATCGTGTGTGTCTCCTGCCAGAACTTACGGTGCCTTTCTAGGCCGCTGAGCAACCGGCCGCAAGAAAGCACGCAGCTCAAAGACCGCCGAAGGAGTTAGATCATGGCTCAGCCTGATACCCGCAACATCGACGCAGCGAACCAGACGCGAGAGCTCCCGGCGAACGGGCACCTGGATGTGGTCACTCTGGGTGAGCTCACCTTTGGCTGAGGAGCTTTCCAACCGGGCTAGCGGTGGTCCAGAGGGTGGCTGCACACTGCAGATCGCTCAGGCTCTACCTCTCTGGACTCTCAACTGTGCTCAGGGCCCAGCCGACGACGCCACGGCGAGTGCCTAAGTCAGTCAGCTCGAGTGACTGTTGGAGGTCGGGTCAATGACCTCTTGAGCGACCACTGCGTCAGCTGCGGGGTATTCGACGAGCGCGAGTATTCGGTTGGCCATGAACCGAGCGGCGCGGACAGGGGTGCCGCTGCGATTCACCTCGCTCACCTCAACGACGCCTCGACTCGTGTTGATCTCCACCCGACGGCCGTTGCGAGTCGCGACCACGTCATAGGTGCGGACCTTGTCGCCCGCGTCAATGACGATCTCAGCTCGGTCACCGCGCACTGTTAGATTTTAACCTCGCCAGTGTGCGATGAGCCATCGGCACATGACCAGCGCTCAGGCGATACCTCATTGCCAACTCCGATCACCTCGCCAACACGGTGGCGGTCGACGCGCCTTGGGTCAATAGGTGGCACCGCGCCGCCATACCACCGCGACGATGAGCCAGTCGATGTGACCTTAGGGTGTGAGGGCGCCATCGCCGCCATGTGCTCGCGGCCGCCTCAACGCCCGCCGTAGGGTCTACCGCTGCTGACGCCCATCGCCGCAGAGAATCGCCGCAGATACCGGCGTAGGTCGTTCTCGCGCGGTCGCAACGCGCGCCGGCAAGGGCCTCCAGGCGCACCGGTTCGGTCACCGTCAGCGAGCCGTGCTCGGCGATCAAATCGCTCAGAGGCCGATCTCCGGCGCTTTCGGTGGCTCGTTCGCACTCGACCCGTGGGACGTGTTCGAGCCAGGGCTTTCACGTTGTTGCAGTCTGCGTCTGGATATCGCAGTTGAAAGCTGCTCACGAGGTTCAGGACGAGCAGGAAAGGCGTGCTGGCCGTCACCAAGGAAGGCAGACCGCTTTTGGCAGAGCGCCGCGAACATGCGAAATCACAGCAGCCCAAGAACCGTCGCAGTCGCGTCGTACTCGCTGGTGGTGAGCCCGAGCGAGGGGTTAACCGGAGCGCCTCCGGGCCAGGTATGGCCGCCTCCGTTGACAGTGACAAGTTGGGCGCCGCAGGGGTAGGTGGTGGTCGCGACGTCCGGGGCCACCCGACTGGTGGTGCCAGTCCCGCAGCCACCGAGGTCGGCCCAGGCGGTGATGGCCGTAGTTGCCGGCGGGATCGCAGGGTAGCCAGGCCGGCCGTCTGGTCCCCCACGGTAGGGATCCAGCGGGTCGGCGTCGCCATGGACGGCGACGATCCGGATCGGGTGACACCCCGTCCGAGGCATGAAGGATGCCGCTACTGTCACCACCGCCCGGAATCTGCCCGGCAGCGTGCAGGCGGCGAAGGCTGCCATGTCGCCGCCATCACTTATCCCGGTGATCACGACCCGACCAGGATCGGCGCATTCAGTGGCGGTCAACTGCGTGACCAGAGCGGACAGAAACCCCAGATCGTCATAGCCGGTGGTGCCGGAGAAGTTCCAGGACTTGGCGGAGCCCGCGCCCTCCGGCAGCACCGCCAGCACGCCGGCCGCCATGGCGCGAGCCGGCAACCTGCTCTGTGCCGCCATCTCCTCCGATGTCCGGCCGTATCCGGCAAGCGCGATCACCAGGGGCAGCCTGTGGTGACCGTCGTCCGCGCCCGGGACAGTCAGCAGCGCCCGACGTCCCCCTGGCAACGCGAGAACTACCGTGCCGGGGGTGCGCCCACTGCCGCAGCTGGGCTGAGGGCTCGGTGGCAGAGTAGCGGAAGTCAGGCGCTTGGATGGCAGGGCTGCGGTCTTGGGGACGGTCGTAGGAATTGACGATGTCGTCGTCTTCTGCAAGTGCGGGGCTGCACCGGCGTGGGGTCCGGCGCAGCCCGCGACGGCCAACAACAGCAGGGCTGCCAAGGGCGACAGGATCATCGCGTACCGTCCGTGTTTCACCAGGAGCATCTCCTTGACGTGGTTGGGAACAGCGGCTTTCACTGATGACTGTGTGAAGTCGAGATTCGACCAAGGATCAGCCAGGACCAGCAGCCTGCCAACGCCACCAGCGCCAGTGCCGACAGAATCCACGCGGGCGCGTCGTGACTCCACAGGACATCTGGTGTCACTGATGGCACCAGGGCGCGGACATTGGCCGTGGAAGCCCCCATCGCGTAGCCCCATCTGGACGGAACAATCCACGACAGCTGTGCCAAAAGGGGGCGCCCATAGATAGGTATGAGTCCCCCGCACATGACGAGCTGCATCATGACCGACACAACCAGCAGCGGCATCACCTGCTCGGAGGTTGACACCAGGGAGGAGATGAGCAATCCGAGCACCGCCGAGACGAACGCTGTGGCGGCAACGGCGATCAGCAACTCGATTCCACCGGATCCGAGCACGACAGAGCCGACCGGACCCGCTTTGCGCGCGAGCACGAAGAACGTCAGCAAGGTGGCCTGTACCAGTGCGAGCCCCGCAAACACAGCAAGCTTGGCAAGCAGATACGCGGTCGGCGAAAGGCCTACGGCCCGCTCCCGCTCATAGATTGGGCGCTCGTTGACCAGTTCGCGGGCGCTCAACGACGTGCCCATGAACCCAGCCCCCACCATCAGGATCACCAGCAACTGCATCGGCTCACTGGTGGGTGGAGTGGCGGGCGGGCCGAAGCCAGCTGACCCAGGGACCGCCATCGCAAGCACAGCCAGAGCTACAGGCATCACCAGCACCGAGACCGCGTACGAGCGGTCGGCCAGCACTACCCGGCAGTGACGTCGTGCCAGCGTCCACAGCTGGGACTTCATGCTCTGCTGGCGCGGCGGGGCGCCTTGTGCGTCAACGTCAGGGCCCGCCCATGAAACAGGGACTCTGGCCTGCTGTTCGTGCAGCTGACTTTGTGCATATCGTTGCGAGCTGATGACTGGGTCATTGGTCACCGCGGTGAACACGTCGGCATAGTCCGAAGCACCGAAGAACGCCAAGACCCCGTCCGGTGGCCCGAAGTAAGCCACGCTCCCTCCAGCCGCAAGGAGTAGGACACGGTCACAGATACCCAGATTCGCCACGCTGTGCGTGATGACCACCACTGTCCTTCCTCCGTCCGCCAGCGTTCGCAGTGTTTGCATGACGGCCTTATCCAGGCCCGGATCAAGTCCAGATGTGGGCTCGTCCAGGAACAGCAAGGAAGGTTGGGTGAGCAGCTCAAGGGCGACCGAGGTCCGCTTGCGCTGGCCACCAGACAATTGGGACACGCGGGTCCCCGCGTTACCAGTCAGCCCTAGTTCGTTGATGACCTCCTCGACCCGCTTATCGCGCAGATGCGGGTCCAGATCATCGGGAAACCGCAGCTCAGCTGCGAAACGTAGCGCCTGTCGGACCGTGAGTTGGTAGTGGACG
Source organism: Micrococcales bacterium (assembly GCA_003157445.1). Taxonomy (GTDB): domain Bacteria; phylum Actinomycetota; class Actinomycetes; order Actinomycetales; family Dermatophilaceae; genus UBA4719. The sequence continues at coordinate 1,145 of PMJN01000194.1, read as the reverse complement.
ACGTCGTCCTGGGGCACCACGCCGATCCGGTTCCGCAGGTCTGCGTAGTTGGCATATAGGTCCCGCCCTGCGTACAGCACCTCCCCACTCGTGGCGGGCTTGGCGCCAGTAAGGGCGCCCAGGAGGGTTGACTTGCCAGCACCTGAAGGACCAATGATCGCCAACAGGCTCGAGCCCTCCAACGTGAACGACACGCCCTCGAGCAGCACTTTGCCGTTCGTCAGAGAGCGGCTCAGATCTGTGGCGACGAAACTGACGTCGCCGATGTCTACCTGCTCGACAAGGCACCGGTCGGTGACGGTGAACCGGCTGTGTCCAATGGTGAGTAGGTCCTTCGGTCCGAGAAACGCAGTAGTCACGCGAGCGCCGTTGACAAACGTTCCGTTTCGGCTGCCCAGATCCTGTATGTCGAATCCCTCACCTGCCAGGATCGCTCGGGCATGGGCCCGAGAGGCCAGCAGGTCATCGAGAACTATCGCGTTCTCCACACCTCGACCAATCGTCACGATTGCGCGTGGTTTCTGGCTGCCGGGTAGCACCGGGGACTCGGCAGGCAGCAGCCGGAATAGCACCTCAGGGCCGTCGTCGGGGTTCCCCAGCCGGACCGAAATTGCCGTGGTGAGCGCGATCACCGACTGCCGCTTACCTTCGCTGTACATTCCGTTGATGCTGTTCAAGTCCTGCAGGCGCCATTCGTCCTGGTGGGCCAGGCTTGCGTGCCGACGTGAGATACGACTGTCGACCAGAACCACCTGGCAACAGTCGTCGCGGCCGAGCACCGCCTGTTCACCGGGACGCAGCACCCATCTCCTGCGCCCGACACGGACCTCGAGGGATACATCGACCATCCCGGCTCAACTCGACCGGGACGGCGTCGGGACTTCACGGGGCACGGCGATCAGCAAGAGGTCCCCAAACACCAGGGTCGTTGAATTGGCAGTCCCGTCGACGCGCAGTTAGCTCCGCTGCAGCTCAACAGGCTGTTGCTCAACAGGCTGTTGCTCAGCATCTGGGGGCAACCGCTGTCGGCGAGGCTGAATCTACGAAGGCATCTGAGACCCAGCCCCTGACCGGGGAATCGATCTGATTCCAGTTAGTGCTGGTGCCGACGGAGGTGCCGTAGATGTCGGTGGGACCAAGGACAG
>PMJN01000522.1:9953-10529 GCA_003157445.1 Micrococcales bacterium | reverse complement strand
GAACGCCGCTCGCTCATGGGCGGTCAGCGCACCCAGATCCACGAGCTGGTGGACGCCTATCTGGCCCAGCCACAGGCCCGCCTGGATCCGTTGTACCTGGGCGACTTCCTGGGCGCTGTCGACGAGGGTGGCGCGCTGCGGGTGATCATCGACCAGGTTGCCTCCCTGTCGGACCCCCGAGCAAAAGTACTTCACCAGTCCTGGTGCTGAACGGCTGCTTTGAGAGGCGACCGTTTAGACTCCCTTACGGCGTGGAGGAGGCAGGGTGGCGGGTCTGATCAAGGCTGACGACGTGACACAGGTCAAGGAACGATCCTCGATTGAGGATGTCGTGCGCGAGCACGTGACCTTGCGCGCCGCCGGACCCGGCTCGCTGAAGGGGCTATGTCCGTTCCACGACGAGAAGAGCCCGTCGTTTAACGTCCGCCCGGTAGTGGGGGCCTGGCACTGCTTCGGCTGTGGCGAGGGCGGGGACGTCATCTCCTTCGTGCAGAAGGTCGAGCACCTCACCTTCGCCGAGGCCGTCGAACGCCTTGCCACCAAGCTTGGCATGGATCTGCACTACGAAGACGGTGG
>PMJN01000522.1:0-9877 GCA_003157445.1 Micrococcales bacterium | reverse complement strand
CGCTTCCGCGGCCGGCTGATGTGGCCCATCCGAGACATTACCGGCGATGTGGTGGGTTTTGGCGCTCGCCGTCTCTTTGAGGATGACCGGATCGAGGCCAAGTACCTCAACACCAGCGAGACGGCGATCTACAAGAAGTCGTTCGTACTCTATGGCCTTGACATGGCCAAGAAGGCCATCGCTAGGGATCGTCAGGCGGTTGTGGTCGAGGGCTACACAGACGTGATGGCCTGCCAGTTGGCCGGCATCGAGACCGCGGTGGCAACCTGCGGCACCGCCTTCGGCCTCGAGCACATCAAGGTGCTGCGTCGCCTCATGCGTGACGAGAGTGATCTGGCCCCGGCGAAGGTGATCTTCACGTTCGACGGTGACGCTGCCGGCCAGAAGGCCGCCATGCGCGCGTTCGGGGAGGACCAGCGCTGGGCATCGCAGTCCTTCGTGGCCGTGGAGGCGTCCGGCAAGGACCCTTGCGAGCTGCGCCAGGCCGGGGGAGACGGCGCGGTTCGGGCCCTCGTGGAGGATGCCGTGCCGATGTTCGAGTTCGCGGTGCGCACAAGGCTTGCTCGATTCGACCTGACTGGCGCTGAGGGCCGGGTGCGGGCTCTGGGAGCGGTCGCCCCCATAGTTGCCGGTATTCGCGATCGCTCGCTGCGTCCGGAGTACACCCGCACGGTGGCCGGATGGCTGGGCGTGGAGGTCGAACAAGTGGCCGACGAGGTTGCTCGGGCCATCCGGATGGCCGCGCGTGCGCCGAGCCCTGCGTCCGGCTCCGGGACAGGGTCAGCCAGCGGCCGGGAGCATGGCCACGACCCGAGCAATGACAGCCAGGGGGACGGCAGTGGCGATGAGCGCGCCTTCGAGCTGGCACGCCCGGACCTGCATGACCCGGTGGTCTCCGCCGAGCGACAGTTGTTGCAGGCGGCGCTGCAGTTCCCGAGTCTGATTGATCCGGCCAGCTTCGAGTCCATTGCCGCAGACTCCTTCAGCGCACCGGCCCATCGCGGGGTCCGCGACGCCATCCAGGCGGCGGGTGGCATCCGGGCCGCCAATGACGGGCTCAGCCGTTGGGCTGATCGAGTCAGCGAGGCCGCAGCCCTGAGCGTCCGGCCGCTGGTTAGCGAGCTCGCCGTGGCGCCAGTGCCCGCCCGGGTCTCCCCGCTCACGGGCCTGCCCGAGGGTCGCTACGTCGATGAGCTCCTTGTCCGAATCCAAGAGGTCGCGCTGACTGCTCAGATCGGCGATGCCATAAGTGCGATGCGCAGAGTCCCGCCAGATGACTCTGCGGCTGGCCGTGAGCTCGGCATTCGGCTGCAGATCCTGCAGCGTGCGCTCACCAGCCTGCGTTCGAAGTTGGGCTGATGGGTCTTTTCAACCGACGGCCTTCGCACGCCGATCTACCCCGCGCGATCGCGGCGGCCCTTGAGTTGGCCAAGGGCGAGCGGGTCCTGTCGTTTGGCGTCGATGACAACACCGGTGGGTATGTTGTCGCCACGACTTTCGCCCTGTTGGTCGTGACATCGACCACAGAACCTGTTTTTCAGCGTCGCTGGTTGTTCGTGGACGCGGGGTCCTGGGAGCCGGAGACTGCGACGTTGACTGTCACCTGGACCGATGGCACACGTGCACGGCAGTGGTCTTTCCGCGATCAGCTGACCCGGCTGCCTGAGACATTGCGTGAGCGGGTCCAAGCCAGCGTCGTGATCGCGACGCACCTCAACTTGGGCGATCGGCGTACGGGCCGCGTTGCCATACGCCAGGATTTTGAAACCCGTGAGCTCATCGCCCAAACGATCCTGGGACGCTACACCCGCGCCGATGACCCTGAGGTGAAGGCGCATGTTGAAGCTGCCCTGGCACATCTGAGGGATCAGGTTGGCCTTCCGGCCTGACAGGTTTTCTGCCAAGAGCCAGTTTCATGACTGGCGAAACCCTTTGCTACAGTTCGACCCGCAGCATTCCCCTGTAGCTCAATTGGCAGAGCAGCCGACTGTTAATCGGCAGGTTACTGGTTCGAGTCCAGTCGGGGGAGCTCTTTGACTGCACTCGCCGCCAACGGCGGGAACTGCAGCAGCGGCGAACACAGCCACCTGCGAACAGATTCACGCCAACGTTGCCCGAACGGACTCGGGGGGCGTGAGCAGTCATTATGGCTACGATAAGACCTGGCCAGCGGCTCGACGCGGTTGTCGGGGAGACCTGAGCGAAGGGAAGATCTTGCCCAACCACCCGGTCGATCCGGTCACTGCCAGAGGGCTGAGTGTGGACGACGGCCTGACGTCTGACGTCGGCCAAGATGGCGCAGTTCAGGGGCGCGCACACTCCCTGGCTGGCCTAGGGCGCTTTGGGCTGGGTGCTCTTCCGTGGCTGCTGGCCTTTGTTGTGGGGACCGTGGTGCTGCATCAGAGCGGCACCCCCGCCCTGGACATCGCCCGCTACAGCGCGTACTGGTGCCTGGGGGTGACGCTGCCCGGCCTGCTGGTGGCGCGGGCCACGGTCGGCACCCGGGGCAACTGGCCTGAAGATGTCGCCATGGGCGCCGTGACAGGTCTCGGGCTTGAGCTCTTGTGCTTCGCGCTGTGGGCCATTCTCGGGCGCCAGCAGCAGCTCTGGCTCTGGGCGCTTCTGGTGGTGGCGATCTTTGTCGCAGTGCCGCGCCTGCGCCGGCACTGGCGGATCGAATCGCCGCAGCCACTGCCACCTCTGTGGTCGTGGGGCGTGGCCAGCGCGATCGCCACCTCCGTCTTGATCGTGCGCCCGTATGCCTTCGGTGCTCAGCTGCCGCCTGGGGGCGGGTACTACGACAAGGACGTCGTCTGGCACCTGTCGATCGTGCATGAGCTGACCAGGTCGTTCCCGCCGCAAGTCCCCCAAATGGCCGGTGAGCTCCTGCGCTACCACTGGTTCTCCCACGTTCATATGGCAGCGGCGAGCCTTGTGTCGGGAGCACCGGAGGCGACGGTGGTCTTGCGGTTGTGGCTCATTCCGCTGCTCGCTGTCACGGCCTTGATCGGTGCACGTCTGGCGATGGAACTGTCGGGCACATGGTGGTCCGGACCGGTCGCAGCATGGGCCTTGATCGTCTTCACGGGAACGACCTTGCTGCAGGTGCCAGGGGAATCGGCGGTCATCTTCCCGACGAGTCCTTCCGAGGTCTATCTCCTGCCGGTAGTACTGGGCGCGACCGTCCTGATCGTGCGGGCCCTACGCGGCTTACGGCTGCGGGTGGGGTGGGCGGTCCTGGCACTGCTGCTGGTTGCTGCAGCAGGAGCCAAACCCAGCGCCATGCCCCTCGTGCTGGCTGGCACCTGCCTCGCCGCTCTCAGCCTCTTGGTCCAGCGTCGCCGGCAGTGGTTGTCGGCCCTGTCGGTGGTTGCGATGATTGCCGTTATCCTCCCGGTGTCGCTTTTGGCCGTGGCGGGCAGCGACAGCGGATCCAAGATCATCCTGTTCGACTTCCTTGAGTTTCTACCGATCTATCACGACCTGGCCGGTGTCGGCCTGCATCCTGCGGTAGGTCCTGTCCTGCCCGTGGGTGTGCAAGACCTTTCGGCTCACTCGTTGGGCATCGTGGCCATCCTGCTGCTGGTGCCCTTGGTTGCGAATATCGGCCGACTGGTCCCGTTCGGCTGGCTAGGGTCCCATCGGTTTCGAAAGGACCCTGCCGCCTGGTATATGGCGGGTTTCGTCGTCGCGGGATGGATTGTCTACCTGGTGTTGGCTCACCCGGCCTACAGCCAGGCCTACTTCCTTCGTTTGGCCAATCCGATGGCTTCGGTGTTCGGCGTCTGGGTCCTGGCTGCCGCGGTCCCAACCACGGTGCGCTCTGGCCGCCGCGTTGCCATGGCTCTGGCCGGTGGCGCGCTGATCGGTGGCTGTGTTGTTGCCTTCGCACATGCAGGCTCGCCATCTCTGGTCGGACATGCGAATGACCTCGCTGCGGTGGTGGTTTCGATCTTGGTGCCGATTGGCCTGGTTTGTGTAGCTCTCGCCGTGGGCGTGCTCGCGTGGGTGTTGGCGCGCCGCCGAGTTCCGGGTTTGCGTGGGTGGGGGACCGTCCTGGTTCTGGCGGCGTTTGTCGTGGGTGGACCGGCGGAGGGCGTGCTGCACGATTACTACCGCGATCGCCTCGCTTTGGCTGCCAGCGCTTCGAACAAGGCGGCGCCGAAGCCTCTTCTCAGGAGCGACATCCTGATCCCTCCCAGTGCCGCAGTTGTCATGGCCTGGGTCAACGCACACATTCCGAACGACGCCGTGGTCGCAACCAACCGGCACTGCGTCTACGGGCGGGAACGACGAGATTGCTCCTCTGTTGCGTTCTGGGTGAGCGGACTGGGTGGTCGGCGCACAGTCCTAGAGGGATGGGGATATACCAGTGCAGCCAAGGCGCTGACCGACCCTACGCCTTTTCCCGAGCGGCTCGCTGTTAACGACGCTGTCTTCACCCGCCCCAGCGCGGCCACCATCTACAGGCTGCGGCGCGAGTACGGCGCGAGCTGGCTGGTGGCAGACAGGTCGGCCGGACCGGTCTCCTCAAAACTGGCACAGTTCGCCGTCCCCAAGTTCAGCAGGGGTGCGGTCACCGTCTATGAACTTCGCTGAACCAGGCGGTTAAACAGGTATCAGTTGGTATTGGCCGCCTCCATGAGCGCGGGTCGGGTCGATAGGAATCACGCTGCGCCGTAGGGTTAGCGAAGCCGAACGAAAGGACTTCATGCAACCCCAGCTCATAGCCGGCCGCTACAAGGTGTTGCGCGCCATCGGGCGTGGGGGAATGGGCACAGTGTGGCTGTGCCGTGATGAGGTCCTCGGTCGTGAGGTCGCGGTTAAGCAGATCGGTGCGCTGCCTGGCGAGTCCGCCACCGAGACCAAGCGCGCCATGCGTGAGGCTCGTTCGGCTGCTGCGCTCAACCACCCCAACGCCGTCGCCGTCTATGACGTGGCCGACCATGAGGGCCTGCCCTGGCTGGTCATGGAGTACGTCGAAGGACAAACCCTGGCCGACGAGATCTCCCATGACGGGCGGCTGTCGCCGCAGCGTGTCGCCGATATCGGCGCCCAGCTTGCCGGAGCCCTCGCCCGCGCCCACGAACGCGGTGTCGTCCACCGCGATATCAAGCCCGGCAACGTCCTGATCGACAAGGCCGGTCGCCCCAAGATCAGTGACTTCGGTATCGCCCGCGGGCACGGTGACGAGCAGCTCACCCAGATCGGTTTCATCACCGGCACCCCGGGATACCTATCACCTGAGCTGGCTCGCGGCGGCGACCCGCACCCGGCCTCCGACGTGTGGGCTCTGGGCGCCACTCTCTACACTGCCGTCGAGGGTCGCCCGCCCTACGAGCCGCGAAGCAACCCGATCGCTTTGCTGCGAACCATCGCAGCCGAGCGACCCCGTTCGATGGCCCACGCCGGTGCTCTCGGGCCCGCTATCGATGCCATGATGCTCGAAGACCCGGCACGGCGCTGGGACATGGCCACCAGCGCCAAACGGCTGGGTCGAATCGCCCGCACCATCACCGCGGTCATTCCCAGGCCTGACCCCGTTGGCTCTTCGCCGCTGATTGAATCGACCCAGGCCATGCAATCCACTCGGGCGCTTGCGGTTCCGCCGCCAGTGGTGGCAAAGTCGGTGGCTGCTGTTGCGCTGGCCGCTTCGCGCAGGCCGGTGGTCGCTGCGCAGGTTCCTGTTGCGGCGGCGGCTTCGCCTGAGCCGGTGGCTGTTGCGCGCTTAGCGCCAGTTGTCAAGACGGCGATGGCAGCCCCGCCTCACGATCCCCCCGGCGTGGTCGGTGAGCCTGTGGTTGTGCCGTCCCACGACAAGAGGAGCGGCCAGTGGTGGTTGCCGCTCGTGTTGGTTGCTCTGTTGGCCGTCGGGCTCGGCGTGCTCTTTCTGAGCCAGCTCGGAGGCCAAAGCGGCACCAATCCGCCTTCCATTGCAGCCCCTGCCGTCACCACCAGTACCACCAGCACCACCAGTGCGATTACGCCTCCCAGGCCCAGTGCGATTGTTTCGCCGACACCTACCCAGACGCTTCCTGCTACGACATCGGCACCGCCCACGGTCACGGCTGCGCCCACTGCGAGCGCCCAGGGGCTCGATGGGTTCCTGAAGTCGTACTACTCCCAGGTCACCTCGAACACCAGCCTCACCTGGGGTCAGCTGTCGCCGAGAATGCAGCAGGCAGCGGGCGGGCGCGCAGGCTACGACGGCTTCTGGCAGACAATCGCCTCGGTCGTGGTCAGCCAGACCCGGCCTAACACCTCCGGGACCAGTGCCACCGCCAACCTCACGTTTACGCGCAAGGACGGGACCATCTCCAGCGAGCTAGACCGGTTCACCTTCGTCACTCAGGGCGCGGGCCACCTGATCGACAGCGGCGGGCCGATTGGCTGAGTGCGTCTCTGAGGACGCTCGCCGGCCGATCTGAGGATCGTTGTGAGCTGATCAGGGGGAGAACATTGACCGGCAGTCAGTTTGCCTCGCCTGAGCCAGCGCGAAGAACCTTGAGCCTCACCCCGCCTCTGATGGGTCAGCCGAGCCGCGGATCCGGATCTGTGATGAGGGGATGCAGTCCCAAGCTGATGTGAACTGCGCGCTGGACGTGAAGGGCTGTCGTGTCATAGAGCACTGTGTGCGGGATGTCCTGTGCTGAGACCAGGAGACAGATCACTGTGCACCCGAGCACGATCCCTTGGGCGCCCCGGGCGCCGAGGTCCGCCATGATCCGCAGGTACTCCCGTCTGGAGCGGTCATCGACGATTCCGAGCGTCAGCTCCTCGAAGATAACGCGGTGCACCACGGCCCGGTCCCGCTCGGGCGGCACGAGAACTTCGAACCCGAGGTCGGCGAGCGCGCCCGGTAGAAGTCGGCTTCCATCATCGGCGCCGAGCCGAGCAGGCCCAAAGTGGTCGCGCCGCCGGCGGTGGCGGCGTCCGCGGTCGGATCGACGATGTGGATCAGGGGGATGCCGATAGCGTCCTGCAGCTGAATGGCCACCCGGTGCATGGTATTTGAGGCCATCACCAAGAATTGCGCCCGGCACGCTCGAGGCGCTGCGCCCGCTCCGCGAGATACTCCGCGGCCTGATCCCACAGCTCGTTGCGGGTGAAAGCCTCGATCACGGCGAAGTCCACGCTGTAGGACGACCTCGTTGAAGCGCCGGTAGTACTGCGCGCTGGCAGCACTGCTCATGCCACCTAGAACATCGATCGTCTTCATCCATCCCGCTCACCTGGTCACGCCCGCGCCCTGTTTGTGGGACTTTAGAGACAGACTGTCCAGGTGTCTACCGACCCCTTGCCTGAGCCGTCGCCTGAGCCCGTTGACTTCGTTGCGGGCGCGCCGACATCGTACGGACCCATGGACGTGCACCGGTGCCATGGGGCCAGCGCGGGCAGCGGCAACAGCGAGCCGAAGATCCAGGTGCATCGCTATGACGAGCACACCTTGGTGCTCCGGCGGGCCAAGACGGTCACCTACGAAGCCCCGTTCCTTACCTCTTGTTGGCCAACTCTGGCGCGTTGCTGCTCGATACCGGCGCGACCACCGAACAGTCCCGATGTCCGGTGCACGAAACGGTTGATCTTCTGATGGCGACATGGCTGAGGTCACATCCGCGGACCTCGTACGCTCTGGTGGTCGCACCTAGCCGCGGGCACCACGGGCACGTAGCCGGTGACGTGCAGTTCGAAGGACGCCCGGATGGGACTGTGGTCGGCAAGGATCGCTCATCGGTCATGATGTTCTTCGCCCTCACGAACTGTCCTGATGAGGTGTTGCGGCTGGATCTTGGCGGAGGTGTTCAACAGATCACGGGCACTGCGAGCCATCACGTCTTATCGAGCTCAGTCCTTGACGGGTGGTCGGGGTTTCTGCTGACCGGTGACGTCCTCTATCCGGGACGGCTGTGCATCCAGGACATGGCGGCATTCGCATGCAGTCTCGACCGAATCCTTGGGCTCGTGGCATCTGGGCGGGTTCGTCATGTGATGGACGCTCACATCGAGATGAGCCGTACCGCAAGGTGGGACTACCCCCCTGGGGCGACTTGCCAGCACGACGAGCCATCGCTGCAGATGAGCATCGAGCAGTTGCGAGGCCTAGGCGATGGCGCCGTTTCGATCGCAAACTGCCCGGGTGCCCATGTCTTGGACGAGTTCGCTATGTTCCACGGACCCTGCCGGCCGGCCATCGCCCACCAGCGGGCCAGAGACTTGTGGGGGTCCTTGTGCCGAAGCTGAGTCAGCGCCGCCGGCTGCTGGTCCTGGCGATCTGCTGCATGAGCCTTCTCATCGTCGGCATGGACATCACGATTGTCAACGTCGCCCTGCCCTCGATCCGCAGCGACCTGCACGTGTCTTTGTCGGGTCTTCAGTGGACGATCGATGCTTATGTGCTGGTGCTGGCTAGCCTGCTGATGCTCTCTGGTTCGACCGCCGACAGGCTCGGGCGCCGGCGGATCTTCATGACCGGGCTGGTGGTCTTCACCTTCGGCTCGCTGTTGTGCAGCCTGGCTCCCGGTCTGGGTTGGCTGATCGCGTTCAGGATGATCCAGGCTGTCGGCGCCTCGATGCTCAACCCGGTCGCGATGTCCATCATCACCAACGTCTTCACCCAACCGCGCGAGCGTGCCCGCGCCATCGGGGTATGGGGCGGAGTCATCGGCATCAGCCTGGGACTGGGCCCCGTCGTGGGCGGGGTGCTCGTCGAGACGGTCGGCTGGAGGTCAATATTCTGGATCAACCTCCCGATAGGCCTGGTCGCGATCGCCCTGACCGCCCGCTTCGTTCCCGAGTCCAGGGCGCCCCGCCCCCGGCGGGTGGACGCTGTCGGCCAGCTGCTGGTGATAGTGGTGCTGGCGAGCCTGACCTATGCCATCATCGACGCGCCCCGAGCGGGCTGGACATCGCTGACGACCCTGGGACTGCTGGGGTTGACCATTGCCGCGATCGGGTCGCTACTGGCCTACGAGCCCGCCCGGGTCGATCCGCTGCTCGAGCTGCGTTTCTTTCGCAGCGCCCCGTTCTCCGGCGCGACGGTGATTGCCGTTAGTGCGTTCGGCGCGTTCTCGGGATTCCTGTTCATCAATACGCTCTACCTGCAAGATGTTCGAGGGCTGTCCGCATTGCAGGCCGGGTTGTGCACGTTGCCGCTGGCGGTGATGACGTTGGTCTTCGCGCCTATCTCCGGGCGTCTGGTTGGTTCGCGTGGACCCCGCCTCCCGCTCATCGCCGCGGGCTTCGCGATGTGCGCAGGTGGGCTGATGCTGGTCCGCCTCGAGACGTACACGCCGCTGGCGTGGTTGCTCGCAAGCTATGTGGTCTTTGGTCTGGGGTTTGGGCTCGTCAACGCACCCATCACCAACACTGCCCTGTCCGGGATGCCACGCAGCCAGGCCGGCGTCGCCGCGGCGATCGCATCCACCAGCCGCCAGGTCGGGTCTGCGCTTGGTGTGGCTGTGGTCGGCTCAGTGTTGGCCTCTGGCTTGACCGGTCCTCTGCGAACCGGCTTTGCCGCGGCCAGCCATACGGCGTGGTGGATCATCGTGGGCTGTGGACTGGCAGTACTGGGCATCGGTGCGCTGACAACGGGAACCTGGGCCGTCGGCACTGCCGCGAGGACCGCCCAGCTGTTCGATGCCGACTAGTGAGCGGTCACCTTTATGGTGCCCCGCTCAGGTACGGGTGATCAGCAGCGTGCCATGACCGGCTCCCCTCGACTGGCAGCGAATGTCACATGGGGTAAGACTCATCACCACAACCACCGTCCGCGCCTCGACCTGGAGAACCCATGACCGCTACACCAGCTGGCCAGGATGTCTGGTCCACACCCTTGACCCCCTTGGCATTCCTTGGCCGCGCCGCGGAGGTGTTCGCC
>PMJN01000375.1:235-4097 GCA_003157445.1 Micrococcales bacterium | reverse complement strand
TCACGGTGCCGGTAGCCCTCCAGGATCTCAACGGTGCTGGTCTTGCCGGCACCGTTGGGCCCGAGCATCGCGAAGACCTCACCTCGCGCGATCTTCAGGTCAACGCCCCTGACCGCCCGCACGTGCCCATAGGACTTGGTCAGTCCGGCCACCTCGATGATTGCCGACTCGTCATAGGTAGGTCTTGCCATCACGTTTCCTTAGCCAGGTCATTGCCACCGAACCGTGCATCCGCATGATGTCACGGCCAGGGACCTTTTTGTGCGCTCGGTTCGGCAGGAATGACCAGCGCGCAGACCACGCCCTTGGGCTGAGCTTGGCCACCTTCCTGGCCGACCCGCAGCCGGCGATGTTGTCGCCCGGCCCCTCCGTGCCACAGACACATCCTTCAGCCAAGCTGTCTCGGGCCAGGGGAGCTCAGCCCTTCACGTACTCCAGGGGAGCTCAGCCCTTCACGTAGGAGAGCTTTTCGGACACCAGCCCGTCGCGAAACTGCATCACGTCAACTCCGCGAACGTGACCCTGGGATCCGTCCTGGTTGGTCCACGTGAAGCGCCATCGAACGCAGGCTCGGTCCCCGGACACAAAGGCATCCTCATTGGTGAACTTCGGGTCTCTGCTCTGGCCGAAGAGCTGCTCCCAAACAGCTCGCACCTCAGCCTGACCAACATGGCGCTGCCCATCTGGCGCTGGTCCGGTTGACTCGAAGACGCAGTCCTCACTCATCGCCGCCATGATCGCATCGACGTCCCCGGAGCCGAACGCCGCCGAAAAGCTGGCCAGAGCCGCATGGTTGGGCCCCCACTGGGCGATCCGGCCAAAACCTGCCAGGAGGTCAGACTGCGGGTCTGCGGGACTGGATGGACGCGAGCTCACGAAGCCGGCGCCGCGATACATCGGCTCGCGTTGGGCGAACCAGGCTCCGACATCTGCCACTAGCTCAGGGTCCATCAAGGTCTCGGCCCCGGTTGCTGCGGCCAGGTCCCACCCGTGGATCAGGTGGTCGGCGCACAGTTGGCGGACGTACTCCCCCATGTCCTCCTGGCCGTAGGACAGGTGAACGCGTCCGCCACCAGCCACCGTCGCCTCGACGATGGCCTTGGCCTCTTCGGCTGCCATCCGGGCCCTGCCGAGAGGGTCCTTGCCCAGCACGTCGCCGTCGAACTGGCTGCCGACCTCCGCAATCGTCTTGCCACCCAGCAGTGGTGCCGTCCAGAGATCCTCTGCGACGACGTGGTTGACCAGATCGCGCACCGACCACTGAGTGCACGGTGTGGGATCGTCCCACTGGTCGCTCCTGACCGCCGCAACACGCGCCACCCAATTCTCGAGCGCGCGCCTGTGCAGTGTGATGAGTTCCATATCTGCTCCATCCGGATGTGACTTCGTCCAGAATGCTCCCCGCCGTCCAGAACGCGCTACACAACCATGCCCCTGAAATCACACGCCCAACAAGATCCAACAATCGGACCTCAAGGATGCGTCTCGGCGAGCTCAGGTCAACGTGATCCGAAGTGCAGACGGCGCCACTGACGGCGGATTCGAACCAGCAACAGGTGCCGAGGATGGGTGCCTGGACGAGACAATACGATCGCACCCCACGCTGCGATCGTCCTTTACGATCCTTAGAATTGGGCTCCAGCATCCAAGGGCGACTCTCGCGGAATCATGAGCCTGGGTTGCGTGATGCAGAACATGTGGCTGACAGCCGGGGCACTAGGAATCGGGACGCAGCTCAATGAGCGTCTTCAGCGCCTCACACATTTAGGAGGAGTTCGCCAGATTCCTGTCGATTGCCGATCACCTCAACATCGGCCTTCGCGTGCCATCTGGGGTACCCGTCAGCCGATCCGGTACCCACCTTCGTGTTGGGCGCGAGGTCGAGCGCTTCACCCATCGCAATGTCTTCACAGCCGTCAACGACGAATTGGGCCGACTTGGCGCTCATCACGTTGACGGACCGGCCAATGAGGTGCTTGGCCCGGGCGGTTGGGCCCGCGAGCGTCCGAGGTATTGATCCTTGAGGCGTCTTCGGTGCCAGTGCCCTGGGCCCGTTTGATGTCGACCAGGGCACTGGCACCCGACAGGGCTCACCTGCAGGTCTGTGATGTGCTCAACTCACCGGGGCGAGGACCACTTCAGCGAGCCGATGTTCGGCGACTTCTCAACCTGTGGATCCCGGGTTGAAGACCTTTGCGGTGGCGGGCCCACGCCACAAAGGCGTAGAACCCCAGCAGGACAGCCACGCCGGCACCCGCCGAGCGCACCCAGCCGGGCCCGAACAGCAACGCCAACGTCGCCACCCCCACGGCGCCGCGATACCACTGACCCAGCTCGCCACGCTTCCAGGCGATGAACCCGACGATGTTTAGGAGCACAGCCGCAATGATCAGCAGGCCCACTTCCATTTAGATCTCTCCCATTCTTGACTGCTCTGGCCAGCTGCTGATTTCAGACTCACTACCTGCCGCAAATAGTGCGGTGGCACGCCGTGATCTGCCCGCTGACCACGGCGCCGATCACGGCATGGCGTGAACAACCTCAGCGGTGTTGTCAACGGAATGAAACCCGACCGCAACGTAATCTTAGCCACGTAAGTCTTACGAGAAGGTGGTAACAGCCATCCCCTCACGTACATACTGACGACACACCCGCGCTCATCTGCCCGAAGCGATCTTGACATCAGGGGCAGTTAGCAGCTGCATCTGCTGGCTAGCGTTCGGCGGGTTCCAAGGACCCTTCCGCCCTGGCGAGCACGCGATGACGCCTCTGGTAGAGGATCTGCATCCAAGAATCCAGAATTGCTGCCACGGCCTTCGGGCATATACCCAGGCGTTTCAGGGTATATGCCCGAAGAAGGACGATTTCGACGTAACTCTGGGCACCGCCAGGAGCCGAGGCGGGCCAAACGGTGCAGCGGTTGGCGCCAGGACAGGTTCATCCCAGCGCACACGGCACCGATAGACGGGAAACCTCGACCTGCAAGCTCAGATGTTGACATCCTGGCGGCCATGAATGACCAGGATTCCAACCGCTCACCGGCAGGCAACGCGTTGCGGTTCACGCTTCACAGACAGGGCCAAGACTCCCAAGCCGCCGCGCGCGGCCGCGCCATGGGCTGGCGCGGTTCACCGCTGGTACTTCCAAACAGTATCGGACTTGGTTATCGCCCAACAGGATTGAACGCAAGGCCTTCCACCGACAGGCGGAAGGGTCTGCTCCCGGCCCTCAACGACCGGGCTTGCGCCCTAGAAGTCCGATAAGCCCGATCTCTTCAGATCCAGAAGCCGATTCAGGCGTTGGCGACCAGACCCAACTCGGCCGCGCTGGCCATGGCCGGGTGGGTGGGCAGGATCCGAACGGTGTAGCCGAATGCGCCGGTCTTGGTCGGCACCAGGTCACCCTCAAAACTATGCTGTCCGCCCTCATATGACTCGGTGAAGACCAATGGTGCCACCTCGATGTCCCGAAGCTCATCGGACTCGGAGGCACGGCCGTGAACCAGCTGCACCTCGACCTGGTCCGGGGCGAGGTCACCAAGGGACACAAATGCGCGCACGTGAAAGACGTCGCCGACCTGCGGCGAGTCCGAAACACCCGATGACTCAACGTGGTCCACTCGAACTTCCGGCCAGGCCGCCCGAACCTTGGCCTTGTAGGCAGCCAGCTCCCGCGCACCTGCCCAGTTGGGTCCATCCAGGGCCCGGCGTGCGCGAGCCGCCGGACCATACAGTTCTGTGGTGTAGTCCCGAACCTGGCGGGAGGCGAGCACCTTCGGGCCCAACGTGGCCAAGGTGTGCCTGATCATCGACAACCAACGTTGGGGCAGCCCGTCCTCGTCGACGTCATAGAAGCGGGGAGC
>PMJN01000375.1:0-157 GCA_003157445.1 Micrococcales bacterium | reverse complement strand
GGGGTCGTCTGCGAACTGCACCAGTTGCTGGATGAGCCTCTTGCCGTTCTCGTCGTTGGGGTGGCTCTTGCCTGCGATGACAAGCTGAACGGGACGCTTGGGGTCGAGCAGGATCTTCTTCAGACGCGCGGGATCGCGCAGCATGAGGGTCAGGCGC
>PMJN01000309.1:9228-9360 GCA_003157445.1 Micrococcales bacterium | reverse complement strand
GGCACCAGCCGCCAGCTCGGCTGTAGCGTCGTTAGCGTGGCCAGCAGCGATCCCTTTGGCCAGGTCGACACTGTTACCACCGGATCTGGGACCGTCACTGCCAACGGCTGGGCGATCGACCCGGATACCACC
>PMJN01000309.1:0-9195 GCA_003157445.1 Micrococcales bacterium | reverse complement strand
GGCCCCGGCACCAGCCGCCAGCTCAGCTGCCGCACGCTCACGGTTCCTTAAGGGGGTCACGCGCCGCGAGAGGTGAGGACTTGTGCCCGGCCCCGCCACAGAGACGTGGTTCTTGGCTGCTGGCCTGGTGTCCCACTCTTGGGGCGCTGCGTGACCAGGAAGGGCGGCGCACAGAAGGCGGGGTCACGTTTGGCTCACAACGGGCGGCTGACGGGGCCCCGACTCTGGGGGAAGTTCCGGATTGGTCAGTGCCCGCGGCGGCCGAGCAAGGCGACCTTGTCAAACCCCCGGTGAACATCAACCAAAGCCACCGCAGGAGCAAGGTAACATCACACTGGGTACAAGCCGGGTCGCTGCCCACAACTCAGCAGAGAGATAGGTGTGCCTTGGTCCGCGTTCTCATCGACGCTTCCGCGCTACCACCACTTCGTGGCGGGGTCGGAAGGTATGTCGATGAGCTGATCGCACACCTTCCGCAGGTGGGAGTGGACGCGAGCGTTGTCTGTCAGCCGCGGGACGTCGAGCTCTACACGGCATCGGTGGGATGGCGCAACA
This sequence comes from Micrococcales bacterium, assembly GCA_003157445.1. GTDB lineage: Bacteria > Actinomycetota > Actinomycetes > Actinomycetales > Dermatophilaceae > UBA4719. The sequence continues at coordinate 8,640 of PMJN01000309.1, read as the reverse complement.
TCGTCATCTTGCCGGCTTGGGCATCCGCACCTGTTCAGCGTCTCTTGTGGGAGCAGATCGACCTGCCACGCGTCATACATTCGATTCACCCGGACATCGTGCACTCACCTCACTACACGATGCCGCTGGCCAACAGCAGGCGGCGTGGACCCAAACAGGTAGTAACCCTTCACGACGCGACCTTCTTCAGCGATCCGACGCTGCACCTTGCCGTCAAGGCACGGTTCTTCACCCAGTGGACACGGTTCTCGTGCCGACGCGCCGACGCCCTGCTCGTGCCCAGCATTGCCACCAAGGACGAGCTGGTTCGTGTGGTGCACGCAGATGCTGACCGAATCAAGGTGATCCCGCACGGAGTTGACCATGGAAGATTCCGGCGCCCCAGTGCTGACGAGGTCGCTGAGGTTCGCGCCTGGCTCGGCCTGGCCGCCGATGCCCCCTTCATCGCCTTTCTGGGGACTCTCGAGCCGCGAAAGAACGTCCCTGGGCTCGTTCGCGCATACATCGAGTCCTGCTCGTCGCTACTGGCGCCACCCACCCTGGTGTTGGCCGGCGGCAAGGGCTGGGACTCCGAGATCGATGGGGCACTGGCTGAGGTGCCGGCCAACCTGCGGGTGATTCGACCCGGATTCGTGCCGGACAACTTGCTTCCCGGGCTGCTGGGCGGCGCTGAGATTGTTGCCTTTCCCAGCTTCGGGGAGGGCTTCGGCCTGCCGGTTCTCGAGGCCATGGCTTGTGGGGCCACCGTCTTGACGACCGATCGACTGTCCCTGCCCGAAGTGGGGGGAGATTCCGTCGCCTACGCCAAGTCGCCGCTGGCGTCCGACGTCGCGGCGGCGCTGAGCAAGTTGCTTGCTGACCCTGCTGGCCGGGAGGCGCTGGGCACCGCGGCCGCCGTGCGCGCCAGCACTTTCGGCTGGCTGCAGACGGCACGGTTACATCGCGATGTCTATGAGTCGCTGATGCAACCGATCAAGGGCTCCACCGGGACCAGTTGATCAGAAGACGCACCCGGCATCCTCGGCCATGAATGACCAGGATTCCAACTGCTACCCGCAGGCAACATGTGCAGCTTCGCCCTTGACCGGCAGGGCCAAAACTGCCAAGTCTGCACGCACTGCCGAGCCAGGGCCTGCCGCGGTTCACTGCCGGTCCTACAACTGAAGCAGCACAACAGATTTGGTTATCGCCGCCCAGAGCTGAACCTGCAGGCCTCCACCGAGGCCCGGAAGGTCTCCCTGGCGGCCCGAAACGACCGGGTTTGCCCCGAGGAGCGAACTGTTGAGCCACGACTGCTCGACTTGAGGACCTGCTGCGGGGCGTCAGTTGCCACTTGAAGGGCTAACGGCCGGCACGGGCCCGGGTCTGCCCACAGTGGCTGGTATGTCTGGGCGGCAGCACGCACAAGATTGGCCGCCCGCCGGACCTGTGCGGGAGCCTCGCAGCGGCTGACTTCTCCCACGATCTGGCGATTGGGGCCCGGCGCGGTCTTTCGGTCTTGGACGTCTCGACCCAGGACGCCCAGACGAGCGCGCACGTTGTTGGTGGACCCTGCACTCTGGATCTTGGTCGGGGCCGATACGGTTAGCCCTGCTGGACGGCCGTTTACCGGCTCTGCCGTACAGCCAGGAGGGCTCGCATAGTGGCCTAGTGCGGCGGTCTTGAAAACCGCTGTGGGGTTAAACCCACCGAGAGTTCGAATCTCTCGCCCTCCGCTGTGACTGCTGCTATGTGCTGCCGGGGCCGGCTTCGTCGTTCTGCGACGGGCCCGGCTGTCGAAAGAAATGTGCTGTGGCCTTAGGCGAACCGCGGTGGTGAGCATTTCGCCCCCTCGAGCCGGGTCCTAGCACCGGACTGGATCATCGGCTATCGCCACAAAGCACGTTGCGCATGCTGTCGCGAACCTGGTCGTGGGTCAGTGCGGTGGCCGCTGTCGCCGCTAGGCTCGCTGCCCGGCCCTTGAGCCGAGGCGCTGCTTGGCCACCCGGGTGCTCTGCCTACTTGCCTGGGCCGCTACTTCGACGCGCTGGGTAATCGACCACCTCTGGGCGATGGATTAGCGTTCGCGTTGACTGCCTTTGCAAGGTTCCTGGCGTGAAGATCTGCTGGGCGCAGCGTTGCCGAGGTGGCGGCCGATGGGGTCGTAGGTGAAACTGTCGCCATGACGCTACGGATCGGTTACAAAGCTTCGGCCGAGCAGTTCAACCCCAGAGAGCTCGTCGAGTTCGCCGTGCAGGCCGAGCAGGTCGGTCTTGACAGCGTGATGATCTCTGACCACTTTCAGCCCTGGCGCCATAGCGGGGGCCATGCCCCGTTCTCGATGGCCTGGCTGGCAGCGGTCGGCGAGCGTACCGAGACGGTGCTGCTCGGCACCTCGGTCATGACGCCGACCTTCCGCTACAACCCGGCCGTCGTGGCGCAGGCATTCGGCACCCTGGCCTGCCTGTATCCCGACCGGGTGATGCTCGGTATCGGCACGGGCGAGGCGCTGAACGAGGTGGCAGTCGCCAGGCTGGAATGGCCGGGTTTCAAGGAGCGTTTCGCGCGCATGCGTGAAGCAGTCGCGCTGATGCGCGAACTGTGGGCCGGCGAGCGTGTCACCTTCGACGGTGACTACTACCAGACTCACGAGGCCACCGTGTATGACCGCCCTGACCGGCCGGTTCCCATCTACATCGCCGCCGGTGGCCCGGTGGTGGCCCGGTATGCCGGCCGCTGCGGCGATGGGTTCATCTGCACCTCGGGCAAGGGTCCAGAGCTCTACCGCGACAAGCTCATTCCCGCCGTCGATGAAGGCCTGGCAACCGCAGGACGAGCCGGTGATTCGATCGACCGGATGATCGAGATCAAGCTGTCCTACGACACAGACCCCCAGCTGGCGATGGAGAACACCCGGTTCTGGGCCCCCCTGTCGTTGACACCCGAACAGAAACACGGCCTGAGCGATCCGAGCCAGATGGAGGCCGCCAGCGATGCGCTCTCCATCCAGCAGGTGGCCAGCCGCTGGATCGTGGCATCCGATCCCGAAACCGCCCTCGCCCAGATCAAGCCGTACCTGGACCTCGGCTTCAACCACCTGGTCTTCCACGGACCGGGTCATGACCAGTCCCGCTTCCTGCGGTCCCTGGCCGCCGACGTGGTGCCGGGGCTGCGCACCCTCATGCACGAGCGCTTGCAGGCCTGATGGGACCACTGTGGGGGATCAACGTTGTCGAGATGTCCGGCATCGGCCCCGGCCCCTTCGCGGGGATGATGCTGGCCGACATGGGTGCCACGGTGACCCGGGTAGACCGGCTCCCCGGCACCAAATCAGGCATTCTGACTGGTCTTTCAGAAGGCCGTGCCGACGTGGTCTCCCGTGGACGACGCTCGATCGCTGTCGACCTGAAATCGGCCGAAGGGGTCGAGCTGGTCCTCAGGCTCGTCGACTCCGCGGATGTGCTGATCGAGGGATACCGTCCCGGGGTCATGGAACGGCTGGGCCTGGGGCCCGCCGTCTGCCTGGCGCGAAACCCGGCTCTGGTCTTCGGCCGGATGACCGGCTGGGGTCAGGACGGCCCGCTTGCTCAGGCGGCTGGCCACGACATCAACTACATCGCGTTGTCGGGTGTGCTCGGGGCCATCGGGCGCCACGGTCAGATACCGGTGCCGCCGCTGAACCTGGTCGGCGACTACGGCGGCGGCGGGATGTTGCTCGCCTGCGGTGTTGTCGCGGCACTCTTGTCCGTGGCTCGCACCGGGGCCGGTCAGGTGGTGGATGCCGCCATGGTGGACGGCTCCGCCCTGCTGATGGCCCAGTTCTACGGGATGACCGCACTAGGCCGCTGGAGCCAGGAACGTGGGACGAACCTGCTCGACAGCGGAGCGCCGTTCTATGACGTGTATCCGAGCGCCGACGGCGGCTACCTTTCCGTGGGACCGCTCGAACCCGCGTTCTTCGCAATCCTGCTGGAGCGCCTCGAGATCCTCGACATCGATCCAGGCAGCCAGTACGACCTCCGCTGCTGGCCGGCACTTCGGCGCCGGCTAGCTGAGGAGTTCGCCTCTCGCACGCGCGGCACCATCCAGGAGCTGTTCGCCGACGTCGACGGATGTGTCTTTCCCGTGTTGTCGATGTCCGAGGCGCCCAAGCATCCGCACAACCTCGCCCGCGGCACTTTCGTCACACGCGACGACGTCGTCCAGCCGGCGCCGGCTCCCCGCTTCTCCGCGACCCCGACGCAGCTCGGCCTGCCGCCACCAGCGGTCGGGGAGCATACGAACGCCATCCTCGCCGAACTTGGTATGGCCGCTGATGAGGTGCGCCGGCTGCATGAGGCCCGTGTTGTGGGTTCGTCCGAACTTCAACTCTGACACCTGGGATGCCATTTCTGGCGCCTGCGGCACCAGAAATGGCGCTATGGCTAGTGTTCAGATCCAGGTTGTGGTGAGCCAGGCCTACCTCGCCTTGGGTCAGCGTGCCGCTGCGTCACACCATGCCTTCAGGAGTCCCACTCTCGGGGATGGACGAAGTTGGCAAGCCGACACTGCAGGAGGTGGCTGAACGAGCCTGTGGTCGTTCAGGGCGTCGCTCTGGCAGGCGGCGGTGCAGGGGTCCTCGGTCCTGCAGGTGCCACTTGGGGTCCATAACGCTGGATGCAGTATTCGCTCAGCCGTCTGGCTATTGCCCCGATCGCGATGGCGGCGTGGTGCTCCCGGTCCCAGGCTGCATACAACTTGATGTGCAGGGACCCGCCAGCGCCGATGACTGCCAAAGGGTGTAGGTCGAAGCGTGCGTCGTCGGAGACAATCGCGACGCCTCGACCCGCAGCGGCAACGGCCTGGGCAACCTGGGGCGTGCCGAACTCGAGCAGGCTGGAGTAGGTGAGTCCGCCCTGGTCCACCCAACGGTCCAGCACCCGGCGCGGGCTGTAGTCCCCCGTGAGCAGGAGAAGTCTCTCCTTGACCAGCTCGGCGACGGTGACCAAGTCGCGTCCGGCCCAGCGGTGCCCACCGGGAACGTACGCCCAGATGGGCAGCACCGCCAGCGGCTGGAATGCCAGACCCGCTGGTGGCGCCTCGGTCGAGATCGCCAGGTCCGCGCCAGAGTTCAGTGCCTCATAGATCAGCTGCGGCGGTTCTTCCGATACCGAAGGCAACGGGTCGTCCGGGCGCAAGGTGGCCAGGAACGGGGCCAGGACGTCGGTGAACGTAGTTCCGGGAGCGGCGATCCTGATGTGCTGAAGACGGCCCGCTGCCAAGGTGGCCGCCGCTTCGGCCGCTGCCTCGGCCCGACGAGCCAGATCGCGGGCGACGGGCACGAACTGGCGACCCGCGGCGGACAGCACCAGACGTCCGCCGGTTCGGGTGAACAAGGTGATTCCCAGACCCGTCTCGAACAAGCGCAGCTGGCGTGACAGCGAGGGCTGGGTGACATGGACCAGAGGTGATGCGGCCGTCACAGAGCCAGCGTCAACCACGGCCAGAAAGTACCGGACGTGCCGCAGTTCCACGCCATGCCTCCAGGGCATCATATGTGTGCCGAACAAGTATTTGACTACATGCTACGGGTGCCGGAGCATGGGGCGATCCAGGTGATGATTCCTGCCCGAAGATCTACGTATCAAGGAGCACCCCCGATGACGACTGCCCCCATCGAGACCGGACACGTCCAGCAGCGTCGGATCCTGGCGACGGCCATACCCGGCCCCCGCTCACAACTGCTCCACAAGCGCAAGCTGTCGGCTGTCTCGGCCGGTGTCGGCACGGGTCTTCCGGTCTATGTCGAGCGGGCCGGCGGCGGCATTCTGGTGGACGTCGACGGCAACCACCTGATCGACTTCGGTTCGGGAATCGCAGTCACCACCGTGGGCAACTCGGCGCCGCGCGTGGTCGAGGCGGTCAAGTCCCAGGTCGAAGACTTCACCCACACCTGCTTCATGGTCACCCCGTACGAGGAGTACGTCGCGGTCTGCGAACGCCTCAACGCACTGACTCCCGGCGACGGCCAGAAGCGCAGTGCGTTGTTCAACTCAGGTTCGGAGGCGGTGGAGAACGCGATCAAGATTGCGCGTGTCTTCACCGGCCGCACCGCCATCATCACCTTCGAGCACGCTTATCACGGCCGCACCAACCTGACGATGGCCCTGACCGCCAAGAACATGCCCTACAAGCAAGGCTTCGGTCCGTTCGCCGGTGAGATCTACCGGGTACCCAGCCCCTACCCTTACCGCTGGCCTACGGGGGCGGACCGTTGCGCCGAGCAGGCCTTCGATGACTTCGTCGCCCAGGTGCACATCCAGGTGGGCGAGCAGAACACGGCTGCGGTGATCATCGAGCCGATCCAGGGTGAGGGTGGGTTCATCGTGCCGCCCGCCGGCTACCTCAAGGCGATCGCGGCCTGGTGCGCCCAGAACGGGATCCTGTTCATTGCCGATGAGATCCAGAGTGGCTTCTGTCGCACCGGTGACTGGTTCGCCTGTGATCACGAGGGTGTCGTGCCAGACCTGATCACGACTGCCAAGGGGATCGCGGGCGGGCTTCCACTGGCCGCGGTGACCGGTCGTGCCGACGTGATGGACTCGGTCCACGGAGGCGGGCTGGGTGGTACCTATGGCGGCAATCCCGTCGCGTGTGCGGCGGCTCTGGCTGCCATCGAGACCATGGAGACCGAGGATCTGTGTGGCCGGGCCCGCGAGATCGAGGCGTTGTTCATGCCGCGGCTGCGTGAGCTGGCCGAGAAGTTCGCCGTCATCGGCGACATCCGTGGCCGTGGGGCCATGATTGCTGTCGAGCTGGTGGCAGGTGGCGGTGACAAGACTCCCAACCCGGCCTTGACCGCCGCCATCAACACGTATTGCCACAGCCAGGGCGTGGTCACGTTGACCGCCGGTACATTCGGAAACGTGTTGCGCTTCCTGCCACCGCTTTCGGCTGGCGATGACCTGCTGAGCGAGGGGCTTGACATCCTCGAGAGGGCCTTCGTGCTCAACGCCTGAGCCTGGCTGAGCTGGATGAGGCGCAACGACGCGTCTGCACGACATTGCATTGGACACAGTGAACTGAATGAACCTGACCCGCATCGCAAACCGAAAGGCCGTGCCCTATGGCGTTGACCGATTCTGAGAAGTCCCTGCTGGCAGGGGTCCCCAAGGGTCTGTTCATCGATGGCAAGTGGCGTGAAAGCAGTGATGGCAGGACCCTGGGCGTTGAGGACCCCTCGACCGGACAGATGCTGGCTTCGGTGGCCGACGCGACAATCGCCGACGGTTTGGCTGCCCTTGATGCGGCCGTTGCGGCGAAGGCTGACTGGGCCGCGACCGCACCTCGTGAGCGGGCCGAGATCCTGCGCAGGGCGTTCGTGGCGATCACTGCCCGTGCCGAGGAGTTTGCGCTGCTGATGACCCTGGAGATGGGCAAGCCGCTGGCCGAGGCTCGTGCTGAGGTCGCCTATGGCGCAGAGTTCTTCCGGTGGTTTTCCGAGGAGGCTGTCCGGATCAGTGGGCGCTGGTCGACTGCGCCCAACGGCGCCACTCGGCTGGTGACGATGAAGCAGCCAGTAGGTCCGACGCTGATGATCACGCCGTGGAACTTTCCGCTGGCAATGGGCACCCGCAAGATTGGCCCGGCCTTGGCGGCTGGCTGCACCATGGTGGTCAAGCCGGCCAAGCAGACGCCATTGTCGATGCTGGCCCTGGTGGATCTGCTTGCCGACTGCGGTGTGCCGGCCGGTGTGGTCAACGTCATCACCACGACGCGCACGGGCGAGGTGATCGAGCCGATCATCGCCGATCCGCGACTGCGCAAGCTCACCTTCACCGGGTCGACCCCGGTGGGCCGCAAGCTCGTGGAGCAGTCTGCCCAGCAGTTGCTGCGCGTCTCGATGGAGCTGGGAGGCAATGCGCCGTTCCTGGTGTTCGAGGACGCCGACGTGGATGCTGCGGTGGAGGGGGCGATGATGGCCAAGATGCGCAACATCGGTGAGGCTTGCACGGCAGCCAACCGGTTCCTGGTCCACGAGAGCGTTGCCGTGGAGTTCTCCTCCAAGTTCGCCGCGAAGATGGCAGCTATGTCGCTCGGGCGGGGTACTGAGGAGGGCGTCACCGTAGGACCACTGATCGACGCCGCGGCACAGGCCTCGGTCGCGGCGCTGGTGGACGATGCCACGGCCAAGGGCGCCACGGTTGTCTGCGGCGGCGCCACGGTCGGAGACATGGGCTACTTCTTCGCCCCCACGCTGCTGACCGAGGTGTCCCCGGACGCCCTGGTGATGCACGAGGAGATCTTCGGTCCGGTGGCACCCGTGGCGACGTTCGCCACAGAGGCGGAGGCGATCACGCGGGCCAACGACACGGAATACGGACTGGTGGCCTATGTCTTCACCAAGGACCTGTCGCGCACGCTGCGCGTCAGTGAAGCCCTGGAGTTCGGGATGGTCGGCATCAACCAGGGCATCGTTTCCAACCCGGCCGCGCCCTTCGGCGGGGTCAAGCACTCCGGCTTCGGGNNGCGTGAAGGCGGATTCGAGGGCATTGAGGAGTACCTGGAGGTCAAGTACGTCGGTATTGCTCCCTAGCCGCCGTAGACAGGCCTGCCTGACTTGGACATCAGCTAGCCAGAAAGCCGTTGCCTGCGCCCGGTGGTTGGAGTCGGGCGCGCGCC
>PMJN01000248.1 GCA_003157445.1 Micrococcales bacterium | reverse complement strand
GATCACGACCACCTCTCGTGGCGCCACCTACTGCGTCAGCCAGCGCGCAGACCATATCTGGGAGGGCGTCTCCAGCGCCACCACCCGCTCTCGGCCCATAATCAACACCAGGGATGAGCCTCACGCTGACGCCGAGAAATACCGTCGACTGCACGTCATCGTCGGCGACTCCAACATGAGCGAGACGACCACGATGCTCAAGGTCGGCTCGGCTGACCTGGTGCTGAGAATGATCGAGGCCGGTGTCATGATGCGCGACCTGACCCTTGAGAACCCGATCCGTGCCATCCGCGAGATCAGCCACGACATGACCGGGTCCAAGAAGGTCAAGCTGGCCAACGGCCGTGAGCTGAGCGCGCTGGAGATCCAGAACGAGTACTTCGAACGTGCAGCGGACTTCGTGGATCGGGAAGGCCTTGACGACCCGATCCACAAGACCGTCCTGGACTTGTGGCAGCGGACGCTGGTTGCGGTCGGCACTGGGGACCTCGCCATGGTGGGCACCGAGATTGACTGGATCATCAAGTACCTGCTGATCTCACGGTATGCCGCCAAACATGGGCTGAGCCTGTCCAGCCCACGAATCGCCCAGCTCGATCTGGCCTACCACGACATCAACCGCCAGCGCGGCCTGTTCTATCTTCTGCAACGCCACGGCAATGCTGCTCGTGTCTGTGCTGACTCGGAGATCTTCGAGGCCAAGACCGTGCCGCCGCAAACCACCAGAGCCAAGCTTCGTGGCGACTTCATCCGCGCAGCCCAGGAACATAAGCGGGACTTCACCGTCGACTGGGTACACCTCAAGCTCAACGACCAGGCACAGCGGACCGTCCTGTGTAAGGATCCCTTCGCTGCGGTCGATGCACGCGTCGAGCGGCTCATCGAAGGCATGTGACTGGCAGCTCGTTGACGGCCATATGACCGGTTGTCCACAGTGATTGCACGTGCAGCTCACAGACTGTGACGATATGGTGGAGCGAATCCCTCAACCGTCGATCAAAGGTCCTCGCGTGCGCCCGTCTCGTTTACGAACCCTGCTTGCCGTCGTTATTCCCCTGGTGTTCCTGGCCGCCTGTGGTTCGACCTCGACCGTTGCCAAGGTGAATCCTCTTGACGCCGTCAAGGTGGGTGGTACGGCCAAGGCACCCACGGTGACGTTTACCCCTAAGCCGCTCAGTGTCAAGGTGACGACTACCAAGATCATCAAGGCGGGCAAGGGTCCGGTCCTGACCAAGGCCAACGCGATCCTGTTCAACTACGTGCTCGTGAACGCAACGAGCGGCAAACAGGTTGAGTCGAGCTACGGCACGCAGGCCGCCGGCATGGATCTCTCGTCCTCTTCGCTGCTACCGGGCCTGAGTAAGGGCCTGACCGGCCAGAAGCTCGGCACCCGGTTGCTGCTGGCGATCCCGCCGGCGGACGCCTTTGGTACTGCGGGCAACACCACCGCAGGCTTCGCCCCCACCGACACGGTCCTGTTCTTGATCGACCTTGTCTCGGCCAGCACTCCACTGACCACCGCCTCAGGGGCTGTGGTCCCGCCCAAGGCCGGCTTGCCGACCGTGAAGGTTGTCGGTACCCAGCCCGCCACGGTCACCGTCCCCAAGACCGCGGCGCCCACGACATTGGTAGTCCAGCCGCTGATCAAGGGTGCCGGTCCGGTCGTCCAAGCCGGCCAGAACATCAAGGTCAACTACACAGGGGTGTTGTGGAAGAACGGAACGAAGTTTGACGCTTCCGCCGACCACGGCTCGGGGTTCGACACCCAGATCGGCGCCGGCAAGGTCATCACCGGCTGGGACAAGGGGCTGGTCGGACAGACCGTCGGCAGCCGTGTCCTGCTGATCGTGCCGCCGGCCGACGGGTATGGTGCCAAGGGCTCCCCGCCGCTGATCGGAGCAAACGACACCTTGGTGTTCGTCATCGACATCTTGGCCATCGTCTGACCCTCGACCACCACTGAAAGGATCGATCCTCATGGGCTTCGACCCCAACACAACCAAACCGGAGATCGACTTCCCGGGCGACGTCGCGCCCGCCGATCTGGTCATTGACGACCTCGCACTCGGCCAGGGCGCCGAGGCCAAGGCGGGTGACACGATCAGCGCTCATTATGTGGGTGTCGCGCACTCGACGGGCGAAGAGTTTGACGCCTCGTGGAACCGCGGAGCGCCGCTGGACTTCACTCTGGGCGCCGGCCAGGTCATCAAGGGCTGGGATGACGGCATAGTGGGAATGAGAGTCGGTGGCCGTCGCAAGCTGACTATCCCGGCGGCCCTTGCCTACGGTGAGCGCGGCGCAGGTGGCGTGATCAAACCGGGCGAAGCCCTCATCTTCGTGGTGGACCTGGTCGACGTGCACTGACAAGTGTGGCCGCGAATCGACCAGCCGCCGCAGCGGTGAGAAACGCTGCCTTGTCCTGGTCGAGGCTGCGACCCATGGTCGACAATCGCACCGGGCTGGCTGACAGTGCGTCAGCCAGCCCGGTGATGTCCACCTCACGGAGACGAAGTCGTCCCGCGCTGCCTGCGGCGAGATGACGCGCCTGCTCCAGGACAAGGTCACCGAAGGTGCCGCCCAGCATGGGGACGGGTAGGTCGGCAGGCGCCATTGCCACCCGGCCGTACGTGGTCAGGCTGTGGTGGGAGATGCCACGGTGGCGCTCGCGCTCGTCAGCTTCGGAGACACGCAACGATGCGACAGCATGACCTCCCAGGACCCCCGTGGCGTTGATCGCCTCACCGCTGGCCACCCCCGAGTAACCCCAGGGGGAGTCCGTGCCAAGGTTGCCTGGGCCCTGGGCGACGACGGCTACGTCCGCTTTCAGGACGTGCGCTGCAGCTAGCAGACCCGTGTGGAGGTTGACTGCTTCGAGGTCACCGCCGAAGGCCTGA
>PMJN01000314.1:1610-2859 GCA_003157445.1 Micrococcales bacterium | reverse complement strand
GGCGGTAGGCCGGGCATCACCGTGTGCCGTTCAGGTGCCAGGTCCGCTCGTGCCGCCACACTGCTTGCCGGGCTGGGCGGCGACGCATCCAACCTCGATGGTGGCATGGGGGCCTGGGCCGCCGCCGGCCTGCCGGTTGTCACCGAGGGTGGCCGTCCCGGGACAGTCATCTGAGCGTCCAACTGTGGTGACAATTCGTTGGGCCGCGACCAGGGGCCCTTACCACCCGTGCTTGTTGCCTGACCGAAACGAAAAGAGAAACAGATCCTTGCCCTAGCCCTGCCCATCGGTTTGCTCATCGGTCTNNAGCCTCGGCGCACTCGGCGGCGGCGGCTCGATCCTGACCGTGCCCGCGCTGGTCTACCTGCTCGGTCAGGACCCCCGCGCCGCCACAACCGGGTCCCTGCTCATCGTGGGTGTCACCGCACTTGCGGGGATGGCGACCCACCACCGCGCCGGCCGGGTGCGCGTCGCTCAGGGGGTGGTCTTCGGCGTGCTCGGTATCGCCGGGGCCTATGTCGGGTCGAGACTGTCCGCGACGGTCCCGCCGGCGGTCCTATTGGCCGCGTTCTCGGTCCTCATGCTCGTGGTGGCCGCGATGATGGTCTTGCGCCGCCGCGCCCAGCTGCGCGCCGCGGCCGGCGACGAGGTTAAGGCCGGTTCACCGGTCGGTACGGTCCTGCAGTTGCGGCCGACGTTCGTCTGCGACTGCCCCCAGGCCCTGAAAGTGGTCGCGGTGGCCTCGGCTGTGGGGCTGCTGACCGGGTTCTTCGGTGTGGGTGGCGGTTTTGTCGTCGTGCCGGCACTCGTGCTCGCTATGGGGTTCACGATGCCGGTGGCGGTGGGCACCTCACTGCTGGTGATCGCGATCAACAGCACTTCCGCACTGCTGTCGCGGATAGGCCATGGCATCCACCTGGACTGGACCCTCATCGGCGTGTTCACCCTTGCCGCAATCATCGGCAGCCTCCTCGGCGGTCGCCTCGCCACCCGGGTGCGCCCAGAACGACTCACCTCGGCCTTCACCATTCTCCTAGTGGTCGTGGCGCTGTACACCGCCGCACGCAGCTTCCCCCAGCTCCTCTGACGCCGGCGCCCTCCCCACCGCAGTCCGTAAGGCTCTGACCAACAATGGTCACTTACCACCCCACGCAGTACATACAAGGAGTGTCATGACACCGTCCTCTCTCCGAGCTATGCCCGCCCGCCTTGACGTCGACACCTTGCGCGACTGGCTCGACTCCTGTGA
>PMJN01000314.1:222-1583 GCA_003157445.1 Micrococcales bacterium | reverse complement strand
CAGGCCGAGGCGATGCTCGCCGACACCGGTCTGCCCAACGTGCACGTCCTGGACGGTGGCCTGCTCGCCTGGCAGAAGACCGATGCGCCGGTGACTCGTGGAGCGGCCCACTGGGACCTGGAACGGCAGGTTCGGCTGCTTGCCGGCGCTCTGGTCCTGGCTGGTGTCCTGGCCAGCGTCCTGGTACCGACGATGAAATGGTTCTCAGCCGCGATGGGCGGCGGCCTGGTCCTGGCCGCACTGACGAACAGCTGCATCATGGGTCTTCTGCTATCCAAGCTGCCCTACAACCGTGACGCCAGCTGCGACCTGCAGACCGTCCTAGCCGAGCTGACCGACACCACGCATGACTGACCCCCGGTGACCCCCCGGCTGTCTCAGGTGGCGGTTGATACCCTCCGGGGTATTATGGATCCTCCACAGACCCATTCGTGGTGTCTGGCCTGGCAATGGAGCCGGGATACAAGGAGGTCTAGTACTTGATGAGTATCGACACAGCCGATGCGATTCTTCGCTCCGGCGACCAGGAACTTGCTTGCCCGGTGCTTCATGCCACAGAGGGCAGCGATGCATATGACGTATCGAAGTTGTTGAAGGAGACCGGTCGCGTCACCCTCGACCCCGGCTTCGTGAACACCGCCTCCTGCCGCTCGGCGATCACGTACATCGACGGTGACGCCGGCATCCTTCGCTACCGCGGCTACCCGATCGAGCAGCTGGCCGAGAACTCCACGTTCCTGGAGACCTCTCACCTGCTTATCTACGGCGAGCTTCCGACCGCCGCCGAGCTGGCTGACTTCGACGCGCGGATCCGCAAGCACACGCTGTTGCACGAGGACCTGCGCAGCTTCTTCGGCGGCTTCCCGCGAGATGCACATCCGATGCCGGTGTTGTCCTCGGCGGTTTCCGCGCTCTCGACGTTCTACCAGGACAGCCTGGACCCGTTCGACGCCGAGCAGGTTGATCTCTCGACGATCCGCTTGATGGCCAAGCTGCCGACCATCGCGGCCTATGCCTACAAGAAGAGCATCGGCCAGCCGTTCCTGTACCCCGACAACTCCCTGTCTCTGGTGGAGAACTTCCTGCGCCTGACGTTCGGCTTCCCGGCCGAGCCGTACGACTTCGACCCGGTCAAGGTCAAGGCGCTGGACCAGCTGCTGATCCTGCACGCCGATCACGAGCAGAACTGCTCCACCTCGACGGTGCGTCTGGTCGGTTCATCTCACGCCAACCTGTTCGCCTCGGTCTCTGCCGGAATCAACGCGCTGTTCGGTCCCCTGCACGGGGGTGCCAACCAGGCTGTGCTCACGATGCTCGAGCAGATCCAGGCCGACGGCGGCGACGTCGACGAGTTCGTGCGC
>PMJN01000314.1:0-200 GCA_003157445.1 Micrococcales bacterium | reverse complement strand
TCGGACAGCTACTTCATCGAGCGCAAGCTGTACCCGAACGTCGACTTCTACACCGGGCTGATCTACCGGGCCATGGGCTTCCCGCCCAAGATGTTCACGGTGCTGTTCGCCCTGGGACGGCTGCCGGGCTGGATCGCGCAGTGGCGCGAGATGATCCAGGACCCCGACCTCAAGATTGCCCGCCCCCGCCAGCTCTACGT
>PMJN01000183.1 GCA_003157445.1 Micrococcales bacterium | reverse complement strand
CGAAGCCCTCATCTTCGTGGTGGACCTGGTCGACGTGCACTGACAAGTGTGGCCGCGAAGCGACCAGCTGCCGCAGCGGTGAGAAACGCTGCCTTGTCCTGGTCGAGGCTGCGACCCATGGTCGACAATCGCACCGGGCTGGCCGACAGTGCCTCAGCCAGCCCGGCGATGTCAACCTCACGGAGCCGAAGTCGTCCCGCGCTGCCTGCTGCGAGATGACGAGCCTGCTCCAGGACAAGGTCACCGAAGGCGCCGCCCAGCATGGGGACGGGTAGGTCGGCAGGCGCCATGGCCACCCGGCCGTACGTTGTCAGGCTGTGGTGGGAGATGCCACGGTGGCGCTCGCGTTCGTCAGCCTCGGAGACACGTAACGATGCGACGGCATGACCTCCCAGGACCCCCGTGGCGTTGATCGCCTCACCGCTGGCCACCCCCGAGTAACCCCAGGGGGAGTCCGTGCCAAGGTTGCCCGGGCCCTGGGCGACGACGGCTACGTCCGCTTTCAGGACGTGCGCTGCAGCTAGCAGACCCGTGTGGAGGTTGACTGCTTCGAGGTCACCGCCGAAGGCCTGACCCACCGTGATGGTGCCGGCCAGCCACCCCGCTTTGGACAAGCCGGCCACGGTGCGCGAGAACGCGATGGGCAGGGCGCCGCCGTCTGTCATGACGTAGACCGCGCGCACTGCGGGCTCGCCCTGGCGTAGCCCTGCCAGGATGGCAGGAACCGCAGAGTGCAGGTCGGCCATGATGACGGGCATCTGGTCGATCCCGCAGGAGTTGGCGAGCACCTCGTGGTACGGGCTCTCTTGCTCGTCGACGCCTAGGACCATCGTCTGCAGGGGTGTGTATCGGGCCTTGACGACGTGGCCGGCGGTGGCGGCCGGGTCCGGTGGCAGACGGTCGGGGATGGCCACGATCAGAGCCAACCCACCTGTGCCCAGGCCGCGCTCCAGAGCGGTGACGTTGAGCAAGACCCGGTCTCCAGGCCGGGGCATGCCGACCAGTGAGGTGTAGGCCAGTGCCGGGATCGTCTCGCCGCCAGGACCCTGTGGTGCCAGGTCGGCTGATGTCACCTCGAAGATGGCTGCTCCAGGCCACTGTTCTGCCAGCCGCTGGACGGTTGCCTCGCGCCAATGGATCACGCCACGAACAGTAGTGCTGCCAGCACCCCACATGGGGCCCGGCGGTCCGGTAGCGTCGACCCTCATGAGCACAAAGTTCAATGCGGCCGACAAGACCGAACGTCTGCTCAACCTGGTGATCTGCCTGCTCTACACCCGCAAACCTCTGTCCAAGGCGAAGATCCGCGACGCGGTGCCGCAGTACGGCTTGAGTGCTTCCGAGGAGGCCTTCGACCGGATGTTCGAGCGTGACAAGGACGAGCTGCGCGAACTTGGCATACCCCTGGTAACCGAGCCCTACGACGTGTTGTTCGATGATGAGCCTGGATATCGAATAGATCGTCGCGAGTACGCCTTGCCGGAGATCTCCTTTGCCCCCGACGAGCTCGCGGTTCTCGGCCTGGCCAGCCGGGCATGGACACAGGCGAGCCTTGCAGGGCCCGCAGCCCAGGCGCTGCGCAAGCTTGAGGCTGCCGGGGTCGAAAGAGACGACTCCTCCCTGATCGGCATCGTGCCCATGGTCCGCACTGTTGAGCCTGCGTTTGAAGCCGTCAAGGACGCCGTGTTGGCGCGCACTGCAATGGCCTTCACCTACCGGACCGCGGGCACCAGTCAGGTGGCGACCCGCCACGTCCAGCCATGGGCGATTGCCTCCTGGCACGGTCACTGGTACCTCACCGGGTTCGACACGGACCGGCAGGCGTGCCGGGTATTCCGGCTGGACCGGATCCGGGGCGAGGTCGCCATCGAGGGCAAGCCCGCGTCGTACGAGGTGCCAGAAGGTCATCAGCCGAGCGCGATGATCAGGTCCGTGGCCGTTGCACGTGAACCCCAGCCGGCAGCCCTGCAGGTACGAGTGGGCGCCGGACACAGCTTGCGCAGGCAAGCCCACGCGACCGAAGCGCTCGACGACTCCTGGTCGCTGATCATCGTCGACTTCACCGACCTGGAGGCCTTTGCCGCCGAGATCTGCAGCTTTGGCCCAGATGTCGTCGTCCAGGGCCCCGCCGATCTGCGGGAGTCCGTGATCAGTCGGCTGACCGGTGCCCTTGGTCCTGAGCCCGGCGCCCCAGGGCACCTGAGCGACGGGCGCATCACCGACGGGGCAAACCGATGAGTGTCAAGAAGCAGCCCGCTCAGAGGAATTCTGGGCAAGCGGGCCGGGGTGCTCAACCATCGGAGTCAGCCACCGCCCGGCTTTCGCGGCTGTTGACGATGGTGCCATGGCTGCTCAACCGGCAGGGTGTCGAGATCGAGGAGGCTGCACGTGAGTTCGCCGTGACGCCGGCGCAGGTCGAGGCAGATCTGGCGCTGTTGTTCCTGTGTGGCACGCCGGGGGGATATCACGGTGATCTGATCGAGGCCGAGTGGGAGAGCGGCCGGGTCTACCTCGCCAACGCGGACACCATCAACCGGCCTCTGCGCTTGGGTGTCAACGAGGCACTGGCCTTGATCGTGGGACTGCGCGCCTTGGCCGCGGTTCCAGGGATCGGCGAGCGGGACGCCGTGGTGCGTGCACTGGCCAAGCTTGAATCGGCCACCGGTTCGGCTTCTGCAGGAACTTCTCGTATCCAGGTGCTGATCGATGAGGAGTCGGGCACAGAAACGCTTGCGCGGGCCAGGCAGGCACTGGCGGCTCGTCGACGTGTCCACCTTCGCTACCTGGTACCCGGCCGTGATGAGTCAACCGAGCGCGATGTTGATCCCATGCGGTTGATCAACTTTGACGCTCACTGGTACCTCGAGGGCTGGTGCCACCGAGCCGAGGATGTCCGGTTGTTCCGCTTGGACCGGATCGAGACTCTTGCGATCCTGGATGAGGACGGCACCCCGCCGGTCACCGCTGAGCCGCGCGAGCTGGACTCCGGGGTGTTCACCCCACATGCCGATGACCAGCTCGTCAGGCTCGCGTTGGGACCCGGCGCGCTCTGGGTCAGCGAGTACTACCCGATCGAGAGCATGCAGCGGACCCCCGACGGGGGGGCGATCATCGATCTGCGGACCGCGGACACCGCCTGGTTGCGTCGCCTGATGTGGCAACTGGGCCCCCACGCCACGGTCCTGGAGCCCGCGGAGCTGGGCCGTGAGGTTCGTTCGGGTGCGCGCGAGGCGCTCAATGCCTATGGCGCCCCCGCCGGGTCAACACGGGCAAGCAGATAGAGTCCCCATCATGTGGTGGGTGATCTGGATTTTGCTGCTCGTAGCGTCGGGGGTGTACCTCGGCATGCGCGCCCGGGGGCTGTGGGGTCATGCCAAGAGGTGCGGTTCCGAGCTCGCCGCCGCGCAGCGCAGCCTTGAGCAGGTGCAGGGCCAGCTGGAGATTCTCGGGGAGAGGCTCGCCGCGCCGCAGGACCTGGCGATCTTCGCCGGTCCGGTCACGGCTCGCATAAGGCGGAACCGCGCCAAGGCCGACAGCCGCCGGGCGCGCCGTCTACGTCGTGCGGTTTCACGCCCAGCGTGGGCCAAAGACATAGACTGATGCCTGAAGGGTAACCGGCACGGCGTTACCCGGGTTCCCTGTTTCAGATCACGAAAGGCTTTTTCTATGCGAGGTCTGTTCGAGGGTTGGCACTTTGTCATCCTCGCCTTGGTGGTCGTGGCTCTGTTCGGCTATAAGAAGATGCCGGACGCTGCGCGCAGCCTTGGCCGATCGATGCGTATCTTCAAGTCCGAGATAGAAGAGATGAAGAAGGACGACACCACCCCCAGCGGCGCGAGCAGGGAGACGGTCAAGGGAGAGACGGTCTCTCCGGTCGCAGACCCGGTCCAGGATCCGATCAGGAAGCCTGCAACGGATCCGGCCGATCGGGAGAAGCACGACCAGCCGCCGGCCTGAGCCCGCCCACACCAGCAGCGACCAGCCTGCGTCACCTGAGGATCCACTGACACATGGCAGCATTGCGGCATAAAGACAAGACCGACGGACGCATGTCGCTGGCCGACCACCTGCGCGAGCTTCGGCGGCGGCTCGTCATTTCCGCCCTGGCCATTGCCGCTGGCAGCGTGCTCGGATGGACCCAGTACGACCGGCTGTTCACCGCGATCATGGCTCCGC
>PMJN01000196.1 GCA_003157445.1 Micrococcales bacterium | reverse complement strand
CCCGACACGAATCAATTCCGCCACATGACGCAGAGTACTCGGACGAGTCGGTCAACCATCCGCGAGGAAACACCGCACCATGTGGTTGAAGGCGGCGGACTCCTCGATCTGGGTCCAGTGACCGCAGTGGCCGAACACGTGCAGTTGGGATCCAGGAATCAAGTCGAGCAACCGGTAAGAGTTCGCAAGCGGGATGACACGATCCTCGCGCCCGTGGACCACGAGCGTCTTGTGTCTCAGCGCGGCGATCGATTCATCAGGGGTCACCATCGCATCCACCCACCTCTGCCGAGGGGCAGGGAACATGGCCGAGTAGGACTCGTGGAATCCGGGGGCCGTACTCGCTTTGAACCGAGCCTGCGCGAGGTCGCCGGTGAGCAGATCGCTGTTGTAGGCGAAGTAGTCCATGATCGCGCTCATCGACTCAAGCGACGGTTCGTACCCCCAAACCGCGTCCAAGCCCGCGGTGATGGGGAACGGCACGCCTACACTGCCCATCAGGACAAGGCGGTTGACCCGCTGCGGGTGCTGGGTCGCCGCGCGCAGCGCAATGGCACCGCCGAAACTGTTGCCGACCAGGCTGGCCCGTTCGATCCCCAGTGCGTCCAGGAACCCGATCAACTGGTCGGTCCAAGTCTGCAGGTTGTAGTTGATCTGCGCGGGGCGTTCGGTGAACCCGAAACCCACCATGTCCGGGGCGTAAACCCGAAACTGTTGGGCGAGGGACGGGATGGTCAAACGCCAGTTCGCGTGGGCCGATACCCCCGGTCCCGAGCCGTGCACCAGGACCACAGGCTCGCCGTCGCCCGCCTGCAGGTAGTTCGTGCGGATTCGGCCTGCCAGCACGCTCTTACCGATCTCCGGACCCTGATCAGCCATCGCCACTCCTTGCCTTCGGACAGGACATACTCTCTTGGGCCTCCATCGTCAACGACGCCTGCGTGGCCGAGGCCGACTGTTCCCGTCCCTGGAACGGTCGGCCTCTCCTCACCCGGAGGTGAGCATGGCTGGCGCCTGCAACAGAGCCAACCCCTGGCCATCCCCGACCCATTCGAGGTCCGTGTTGAAGCCGAGCACGTCGGAAATCCGAAGACACATCAACACGATCTCGGCCAGCTGCGGGGCATCGAGCACTTCATCGTCGTCGCCGGGCCACCGAACGAGTTCGGTTCCCACGCGATCGCGGACGGTGGACCTTATCCGATGAGAGACGAAAGACTCATGCGTGCGCCCTTGCCATGAAGGACTGGTAGCCTGCCCTCCCACAAGACCGCGATGCCCCCCCGACTGCGTCTTACAAGACACCATTAGCTCTCGGAACTGCGACGATTTCCTCAGTGAGGAGCACGATGGCCGCGTCCTACGACTCGGAGCCAGCGTGGTGCAGCACGACGCCGCGACGCTCGTGGCGGGCTCTGAGCCCTCCCTCCGCGGGTGGCCTCAAGTCCGTCTCGACTGCCCTGGACGTGTTGGAATGCTTCGCTGTTGACAGTGAGCTCGGGGTCTCAGACATCGCGCGCAGGCTGGGTATCGCCAAGAGCACCGCGCACCGCCTGCTGACCACCCTGTGTTCAAGGGGGATCGCCGAGCAGAACCCCGACACGGGCCACTACCGCCTGGGGCTGCATCTGTACGAACTGGGTCAGCTTGCCCAGGCCCGTAGCATCCTGCGCCATGTCGCCCTCCCGATTCTGATCCGGATGGCCAAGATCACGGGGCACACCGTCAACCTTGCGGTGGTCGACGGCCCTGACGTGGTGTTTCTCGAGCGTCTCGAGGCCAGTGTCGACCTCAGGATCCTGGGCCACGCCGGTCGGCGCTACCCCTCCCACTGCACAAGCTCTGGCAAGGCGATCGCCGCCTTCAACCCCGAGGCGGCCCAGGCCCGGCGCGACGCCGGCTTCCCGCCACGAGTGAGTCACACTGTCCGCTCGCAGAATGACTGGGACCGCCAGCTCCTTGAGGTCCGCCGGCGAGGGTTCGCGGTCTCGGTCAGCGAGTCCTTCGACAATCTGGCGAGCATCGCGGTGCCGATCCTCGACCCCGGTCGCCGGGCGATCTCTGCGGTCTCCCTCCTCGGCCCGAGTGCCGAGATCGCTCCGGAGGTGGAGCGGCTGGCCCGTCACGTACAGGAAGCGGCCCGGGGCATCAGTCGCGCAATGCCGCGCTGAAGAACCTTCGCAGTATGCCGTTAACCGGGTTGCTTCGCAGTTGACCCCGGGGTGGGCAGCGGCTCTGTTCCCTCTTGCGGAACCCGCACCAACAAGCCCGATCCTGCTGATTACCGTGAGGCAAGAGCAAGCGACTCCCAGGGTCGCACCCCTTCGAGTGAACAAAGTCCAGTGCAAGCGGACGGACATGACAGCTGACCCCGAGGGTCACACGGATTTCCCAGCAGCGACCGCGGTATTCCCCGCAGGCCGTGCTAGTGAGAAGGAGACGCTATGCCGCAGTTGGCACGATCAGAATGGTACGACCTGACCAGGGACATGAACTGGACCCTTTCCTACGTAACAGAGGAACAGGTCTGGCCCCAGGTCCAGTCCAACAGCTTTGGAGTGCCCACTGAACAGTGGTGGGTATGGGATGAGCCATACAAGATCACATATCCGGAATACGTCCACAACCAGGTCGACAAGGATGCCTCGGTCTACTCCGTCAACGCGATACTCGCTCGAACGGCGATGTATGAGAACTTGGACCCCGGATGGCGATCCGCGATGCTCTTGCACTACGGGGCCATCGCGGTACCGGAGTATCTCGCCAGCATCGGCGAGGCCCGCATGGGCCGGTTCGGTCGATCCGCTGCGTGGCGGAACATGGCCACATACGGCACGCTCGATGAGATGCGCCACGGCCAGATACAGACCTTCTTCCCGCACGGCCTACTGGTCAAGGAGCCGCGGGCCGACTGGGCGCACAAGGCCTACCACACCAACGAATGGGCAGCGATCGGCGCCCGCAGCCTGTTCGATGACATGTTCACTGCCAATGACGCCGTGTCTACTGCGATCCAGCTGACGTTCACCTTCGAGACCGGATTCTCGAACTTGCAGTTCCTTGGTATGGCGGCGGATGCGATGAAGGTGGGCGACGTCGACTTCGCCTCGTTGATCTCATCAATCCAGACTGATGAGGCCCGACACGCTCAGCANNGCAGAAACTCGTCGATCACATGTTTTGGCGCTCGTGGCATATCTTCGCGTTGCTGACGGGTCTCTCCATGGACTACTACACGCCGCTAGAGCACCGCAAACACTCGTTCAAAGAGTTCATGAATGAGATGGTAGTGAAGCAGTTCATGGACCAGTTCCGGGACTTCGGCTTGGAACTGCCATGGTATTGGGACGACCATTTCCTCAAGGAACTGGACTGGTATCACCACGCCCTTCACCTCGGGGTGTGGACGTGGCGGCAGACAGCGTGGTGGAACCCCGATGCGGGCGTATCCCCCGAAGAACGTGCATGGCTCGAAGAGAAGTACCCGGGTTGGAATGACACCTTCGGCAAACAATGGGACGTCATCACCGAGAACATCCGCGATGGCAAGCCAGAGTTGACGCTGCCGGAGACCTTCCCGATGGTGTGCAATATGTGTCAGATCCCTTTGGTCACACCGGCCGGATTCCTATTCGGCAAGTTGGATAGTCCCGAGCCGCTGATCGTCGATCGGGACGGCCGCCGCCTTCTCTTCTGCTCTGAACCATGCAAATGGGTCTACGAACAGAACCCCGAGCGGTTCGCTGGCCAACTCACGATCATCGACCGCTTCCTCAGCGGCGTGATCCAGCCACCAACCGTCGACGGCGCCCTCGCCTACATGGGGCTGTCGCCCGAGGAACAGGGACAGGACGCCACCAACTACGCCTGGGCCTTCGTGAATCAGCCCGCCCGCCAAATCGCCGGCTGAGTAACGTCGCCGAACCCATTAATGACTGAATGAAGAGGTAATTGTCATGGCTTTGTTTCCCGTGCAAGGAATCTTCGAGGGTGACTTCGTCGTCATGCTCATCCCGGTTGATGACGCAGACCCGATGTCAATCGTCGCGGAAAAGGTCGCACACCACGCCGCAGGACGGCGCGTGGCTCCCCAGCCCGGAGCCCTGCAGGTCCGGCACCGAGGCCAGGTACTGCCCGACACCTCCACCGTGATCGACGCCGGCGTCGCGCCGCTGGATGTGTTGCAGGTTGGTTATCGATGACCGAGGTGCAGTGGGCCGACGCGATGTTGCTAAACGAACTGTGGGAAGGAGACATCACCGACGTCGAACTACAGGGGGAGCAGATCCTGCTGGTGCACCACGAGGGCGGCGAGGTCCGAGCCTTCCAGGGCATGTGCCCCCACCAGGAGGTACTACTCGCTGACGGGAACTGGAACGAGACCTCAGGCTTGCTGGAGTGCCCCGGACACAACTGGCAGTTCGACCTTCGTACCGGNNGGATCGCATCCAAGTCGGAATCCCGCACGACGGAATCCGGCACCATAACCGAGCACAAGAACGCTGAGAAGGCGGACATGACAGAAGTCGCACTCAAAATGGTGGGCCCCCTTATCCGCGGCCTGGACATGGACTTGGCCGACGCCGTCGCAGAAGCGATCATCGCCGACAACCCAGACTCGGATGTGCAAGTCCATGACGAAGGCGGATACGTCCGAATCCAAGCTCCCGAGTACTGCCGATTGACCCGCCTCAGCCTCGAGCGGGAACTCGGACGGTCCTTTCCCCTGGTGGAGCTGGAACCAGCGCTGAGCGGGTTCGCCGGACGTATGAAACAGGTCACAGATGACGAAATCGTTTGGTTCCTAGAGAGGAAAGACTGACATGGCAGCCAACACACGGCCCAAGCCGAAGACCTGGAGTCTGCTCGGAGACGTGCGACGCAAGCCCTCGCCCTATGAGGTCACAGCCTCGCAGTTTCACTACCACTTCCGTCGCGATCCGCAGCCCTTCGAGCACGCCGGAATGCCCCTGAACGCCTGGTACCTGCAACACCGTGAGGGATCACCCTTCCAGGTGGAGGACTGGGAACAGTTCCGGGACCCTTTCAAGCTCACCTACCGCGACTACATTGCCCGGCAGGACGAGCGGGAAATCTTCGTCGACAAGCTCATCGACCAGAATGAGCTGGCCGAATCGGCTCAGGCTTTGGGCCCACAGTGGGTTGCCACGCTCGAGCGGTTCTTCGTTCCGCTGCGCTTTCCCTTGCACATCCTGCAGATGACGGGGCTGTACGTCGCCCAAATGGCTCCGTCGTCCTTCATCACCAACTGCGCGGACTTCCAGGCTGCGGACGAGATGCGACGCATTCAGCGCATCTCGTACTGGACGAAGGTCCTCGCCAACGCCCACGGGGATCACCTCGCTGCCACCGTCACAGCAAGGACCACCTGGGAGCGGGACTCAGTTTGGCAGCCAACCCGCGAGGCGCTGGAAAAGCTCCTGATCGCCTACGACTGGGGGGAGAGCTTCGCGGCTTTGAATCTCGTCGTCAAGCCGCTGCTGGATGAAGTGCTCAACGTTCAGTTCGCGGCACTGGCCGGGCAGAATGATGACCATTTCCTTCAGATGCTGTTCACCGAGTTCCACGAGGACAGCCGCCGAAGCCAGTTGTGGTCTGCCGAGCTCGTGCGTTATTCCCTTGAGCGGGATCCGCAGCTTGCCGATGTGCTCGGTGGTTGGGTCAGCCAGTGGCAGCCCCAAATACTGGAAGCCGTCAATAGTCTTGGCGAGCTTTTCGAGCAGGCGGCACACCCAGTTGCAGCCGCCGACGTGGTCGAGGCTGCCGCCGCAGCTCAGCAGCTGCATTTAGTGGCCTGCGGCCTCGCGGCGCCATCCGGGGGAAGCTAACCCCGTGAGCTTGACCTACCGGGTAACGGTGACACCGGGCGGTGAGGACTTCGAACTCCACGAAGGGGAGCGAATCCTCACCGCCGCCCGCCGGGCCGGTGTCTGGCTGCCCTTCGAGTGCGGATGGGGATCCTGCGGCACGTGCAAGGTGACGCTCGTGGAAGGCGAGGTTCTCTCTCTCTTCGACGGCGCTCCCGCCGTCCACCCGCGAGATGCCAAAAGGGGCCGGATACTGGCGTGCCAAAGCACCGCACGCTCTGACCTCACTCTCAAACCAGTCTGGACTGACGTATCGCCCCGTGCGCACCTTGGGACCGGCGACTACACCGCCGAGCTCACTGCTGTCGACGAGCTAGGCCCTGACATTCGCCGGTTCCATTTCCAGCTGGATCGGACAGTCACCTACCGTGAGGGCCAGTACGCAGTTCTCGAGCTGGAACCACAGTTGCGCCGCTGCTACTCAATGGCAGCCGCGTCCGGGGACTCACAGGTGCAGTTCATCGCCAAACGTTATGGAGGCGGTCAGGGCAGCGAGGCCCTTTTCTCGTTGCCCCTGCACGCGGTCGTGCCGATCGAACTCCCCTACGGCGACATGTGGCTCAGGCATGACGACCGGCCCATCCTTCTGATAGCCGGGGGCACTGGGATCTCGGCCATTCTGGCCCTCGCGCACCGGCTGGCCGTAGTCGGTGATCCTCGACCGGTGCACGCCTTCTACGGCGCAGGGTCCGAACCGGAACTGGTCTGCCGGCAGCAACTCACCGACCTGATAGGCGGGCTGCCCGACGGCCGGCTGCGCACCGCAACGGCTCACCCCTGCGCAGATACCTCGATCCTCACCGGCTTCGTGACCGACGCCCTGATGGCTCATCCCGAGGGCCTGGAAACAGCGCACATCTACCTCGCCGGACCACCTCCCATGGTAGATGCCGTCTTGAGCATGCTGCACACGCGCAAGGTGTCCCTGGACAACATCCATTACGACCGCTTTGGGTGATTTGAGCTCATCCGCTGAGACCGGAGATAGCTATCCGGCAGCCGCCGCCCGAACGACTCTTGGGCATGAGATCTGCGGCCAGGTGCTCGAAGTCGGACCCGGGCTCAGCAACGTCGCCGTAAGTGACCGGGTTGGAAGACGCGGAGACGTCGTTCTTCAGCCGCGGGGTGGCATTCTGCTTAGGCCATGCAGCGAGCATGCGTGCCACGAAGATCGCTGAGCTGTTATCTGCCACCTGCTCCGAGACGGCTCTGTACGCGGGGCCGCATCTCGGTTGACCTTCTGAGGTAAGTGGAATGGTTTCTTCAGCGCTGTTTGGCGCGATCGGTCGGGTGCGGGGAATCGGCCGTTCTCCTAAGGGGATCCTTGGCAAATGGCAAAGTCAGGATCCGTCGTAGGCGTCCGACTCAAGCCTTTCAGCGCGTCAGTCAGCGATCGGTCTACGGCACGGTCAGGACTTCGTCGTGGGAGTCCGGCTACAGCCACTACGCGTGCCCATAGCCGGTTCGTCATCTGAGACGGGAGCCGGGGGTGCTTCGTTCGGTAAGCCACGGCTCATGTGGGCGGCTGTCATCGCGTCGGCCGATGGTTTTGGTCGAAGAGTTGCTGATGACGGTGTGCAGTACCGCGATAGGGACCAGCGGGAGGTTTCGGACGAGCGCGCGGACCTCGGCGGCCAAAGCGACCGGCACCTTACGGGTTGCCCGGCCCAGTGGGAGCCGGACTTCGGTGCGCTCGTCCACTCCAGCCGGCAACTTGAGGTGACAGCCGGCATCGTCGCCACCGGTCCGACGGCGAAGCGTGATGCGGTACCGGGCCAACCTCGTGTCGGCAGTGTCGAAGTACGTGGCGTCCAGCTGCGACTCCACCGCCTCGCTCACCGCGGCCGCGACACCGGACAGGTCCGGCAGGAGGGCGCCGGGGTCAGCATCGAACCTGCGCTCAACCTCACTGTAACGACCCATAAGTTATGACCCCCACCACAGCCGTAAGCGAAAGCGCCACAACCGTCTTAGGGCAGTGGTGGACAACGCGTACGACACGTGTGGTTGGCCAGGCCCCCCCGTTTCGTGGACACGGGTTATGCGGCTTCTTGAAAGTCCGCGAAACGGGGCAGGGCCACCTCAAACGGGGGCAGGGCCACCTCAGACCAACGGCAAGATCGCGCGCTTCCACCGCACCCTGGCCGACGCCTGGGCGTTCAAACGCTTCTACACCAGCGAACGCCAGCCACGGGCTGCCAGCATGGATTCACCAGTACAACCACCACCGGCCCCACTCCAATCGGCAAAATCCCGCCCATCAGCCGCTTAACCAACCTGCTGGTCAGGACAGCTAGCGCGCGCGATGGTGGGGCAGGCCACAGACTGGAGCGGAGGAATTGACGTCGTTGCCGGGCTTCCGGATGTGCTTGGGTCAGGACCGGACGGACAATGCGCCGAGAGCCAAGATGCACACGGCGATGACGGCGATGGTGACCAAATATCCGCTGGCCGCGCCGCGACCTGCGCGGTAGTCCCCCATGAGATCGCCGTCGCGGGCGATCCCATACATGAACCAGAGCAACGGCAGGAGAAGCACCGCGTTAAGGACCTGGGTGAGGACCAGGATGGCGACGAGCGGCGCATTCGGGATCAGGACGAGGCCGGCGCCGATGACTGTGACCAGTGCAAACGTTCCGTAGAACAGGGGCGCGGATCGTGGGTCGTCGTCAAGGGCGGCGGGGCTGCCGGTGAGGTCGCTGACCGAGTACGCGGTAGACAGCGGCAGGATGGAAGCGGCCAAGACGGCCGCACCGATGAGTCCGATGGCGAACAGGTCCTTGGCCAGCGTCCCGGCGAGAGGTTCGAGTGCCGCAGCAGCGTCGGCGGCGTCGTTGATCGAGAGCCCGTGGGCGTGCAGGGTCGCCGCGCACGACACGACGACGAAGAAGCCGATAATCCCGGTGAGCAGCGCGCCAGTGATCACATCGACGCGTAGGTAGGGCAGCGACTCGGTGGTTAGGCGCTTGTCGACGGCGTAGGACTGAATGAAGGCCAGGCCCCAGGGGGCGAGGGTCGTGCCCAGTGTGGCAGTGGCGATGACGACGGCATCTCGGGTGAGCGGCATCGTGGGCACGAGCAGTCCCTTGAACGCGGCGCCCCAGTCGGGGTGGGCTAGGACCCCGGCGGCTACATAGCAGATGAAGATCGCGGACAAGCCGAGCAGTACGCGCTCGATGCCCTTGAACCCGCCCCGCAGGACCAGTACCGACACAAGGAATGCAGTGACGGGCACCGCGAATTGGCGTGGTATTCCGAACAGCTCGAATCCTGCTGCGATCCCGGCGAACTCCGCGGCGGTCGTGCCGATGTTCGCGATTAGCAGCGCAAGGATCGCGACTACGGCGGAGCGGGCTCCGAACTTCTGCCGGATCAGCCCCGCGAGGCCCTGACCGGTGACGACGCCAATGCGGGCGCCCAGCGATTGGAACATGACCAACGCGATGGTGGACACGCCAAGCACCCAGAGCATCTGGTAGCCGTACTTGGTGCCCAGCACCGAGTAGGTCGTGATGCCAGCCGGGTCGTCGTCGGACAAACCCGCGATCAGTCCTGGGCCGAGAACGCCGAGCATCGTGGCCAACTGGATTCTGCGCAACCGTGTGCGCGGCGCATTCTTGTCTGAGTTCCCCCCAGCCGGCACCACAGACTCGAGGGTCTCGTGGTGCGCCCCGCTCTCCGGGCCGGTCATCCCCCCAGTCCTTTGGCTTGCCAGGGCCAGCGTCGTTGGACGTCGGTCGAAACAAGGGCGTCGACCACATCATCAGCGAGAATCCGGCCGATGGGTCGATGCTCGAGATCCACCACGACCAAGGACGACCCGCGGTTGCCGGTCAGTTGCTCAACCACGTCGTCTAGGTCCGCGTCAGGCAGCACGGTGCCAGGGTAAGGGGGGCCGACAACAGCCGCGATGGGCGTGTCGGGATCGTTGTCCAGCAGATCCATCAGCGACAGATCGTCGATGAGGCGTCCATCCCCGTCGATAACCACAAGACCGTCGACGTCCTCCTCTCGCCGGCGAGCGCGCACCTTCTCGCGGGCGTCCCGGATCGTCTCGTTCGTGGTCAGGACCACGATCTTGGTGGTCATAATCCCGCCAGCGACGCCCTCGGGGAAGGTCAACAGCCCGCGCAGCTCATTCGCCTGGGCCGCGGGCATCTGCGCGAGCAAGCTGACGCGGTCTTCCTCGGACAAGTCACGCAGGGCGTCCACCGCTTCGTCGGGTTCCATCATCGCGACCAGCCGTGCCGCCTGATCAATCGGCACGTCTCGCAGCAAGAGGCGAAGGTTGCGGGGTTCCATCTCCTCCAAGACGTCAGCCGCGCTCTCTGGAGGCAGCAGTGACAACAGTTCGCGTTGTTCCGGGCGACCGAGGTCCTCCAGCAGGTCTGCCAGGTCCGCAGGTCGAAGTTGTTCCAGACCCCGGTGCGGTTTGCGCAGCTTCACAGGTGTCCCAGGACGTCCGAATGGCTGGATCGACGCGAAGTCCAAAACACGCTCAGCGGTGGGCAGACTGCTCATCCGGGCGGGAAGCAGCCGTCGCAGGAATGACACAAACGAGACGTCCACTCCGACGACCCAGTAGCGCGATCCGCCATGGGCCACATACAGATCAGCCGCCCGCACTACCCGGGCGCCGTCAACATCGAGAAGCTGATGGTCGATGACGTCCTTGCGCAGAAGCTGCTCTCCAGGGCGTCGCTCGAAGTCCTTCAGATCCACTCGAGTCGATCCAAGCTGGACCGCCCGTCGCCCGATGTTCGACACGTCGGCGACATGGACGAACGCACGACGGGACCCGATCCGGATCACCAATCCCGACACCTGCGGGTAGACACCGCGATCCCAACGAACGACCACGTCGACCAGGCGCCCTACGTGGTGAGACTCAAGATCTCGAACAGGGGCCCGAATCAGACCCGCGACGGAGACCAAGGACGAGTTCACCGACTGGCGGACCAGCATCCCACGGCTTCTGAAACGCCGCCGCCGGCCGTCCCGGGCCTTAGAAGGCAGCAAGTCAGGCACGGCCACCTCCACGACTCCTAAATGGTCCCAACATTCTGTCGGACCGGCCCGCCACCAAACCTAGCGCCAACGGCCAGTTCTCATGTCCACCAGATACGCGTTTCAAACTAATTGCTGGCTGGTCCTGATGTTCAACCTGGAAAACTCAGTCGCCTGTGGCGAGTCAGTCGACGTGCTAGCCGGAGGTGGGTGGTCTCTCGCCGTTACCGCAGAAGGAACGATCAGCGGGCACGTAGCCGGTCCTCACAACCCCTGAACCCGTCCCGTAGCCTGATCCTCCATCGGCGCGGGCTTCGCTTCCGCGTCTGCTTTAGGCCGCTCGCCGGCGTTCGCANNGGGACCACTGGGACCGAAGTTACAGAAGAACCTGACACGGGACGCCACCGCGGATGCGGCACTTCTGACCGAGGGCTGGACCGTTATACGGGTCTGGGAACATGAGGACCCAGAGGCCCGGCAGACCGCGTCGAGGCAGCCGTGCATGCATAGGGTTGGCCACCTCAATTTCTCTGACGACGGCATCAACTGCTGGGCCTGGCCACTGCGAACGCCGCTCGGCCTCGGCCCCGCAGACGGGAGACGGGTTCTGGTGCGTACCGGGGCACTCATCGCCGGCACCCTCCACGACGCCGGGGTGTAGCTGCCTGCGCACGTTCGAGCGTGCCGATGCCGTCCGTGGATCGTCAGCGCCGCGATCTTGTCGTGGACACCGGACGGTATGCCGGTGCGAGTCGGCGACAGGGTGACGACGGTGCCGTTCGGACTCTTGCCCGAGATGCTGATCTGAGGCGGCGGGGCGAAGGTGATGCCGAGAACGGAGCGCACATCGGCGACGAACTGGGCTTCGTGAGGCGACCGCCAAGTCCTCGAGGGGGTCGCGGTCCACGGCAAGACGACAGGACACACCCGTACGCCCCGACCGGTCACGCCGCGTTGAGCACATCATTCCGCATTCGTGAACTGGGAAAGCGCCCGGATCCGATGAGCTGGTAGGCCGGCTCGCGTGCATGTCGGTGGGGCGTGCCACTCTGATCCGAATCGAGCATTCGTGGAGGTGTCAGGTGGCCGTGTCGTACCAACTGGTGATCGACTGCACATCACCCGAACCGCTCGCGCTTTTCTGGGCCGAGGCGCTGCACTACGTGATCGCACCTCCGCCGTCCGGCTTCGACTCGTGGGACGACTTCTTCAGGTCGATTTGTGTGCCTGAAGACGAACTTGGCGGTGGCTCGGACATCATCGAGGATCCGAACGGTGAGGGTCCGCGCATCTGGTTCCAGATCGTCCCCGAGAAGAAGTCGATCAAGAACCGCATCCACATCGACGTGAACGCGAGCCGTGGTCGCGGTTCGTCGCTCAACACCAGGCGCGAGCGGGTCGAGGCTGAGGCGGCGCGGCTCGTTTCTCTCGGTGCCACGCGGCTGCGCGCGATCGTCACGGAGGGTCTGGATCACTACGGAGTCGCGATGGCCGATCCCGAAGGGAATGAGTTCGACATCAACTAGCCGGTACCAGGCAACGGCCCTCCCGAGTGAGTCGTGCGGTCACATAGGTGCGTCTTCCCGCCGCGTTTCGGCATGCGAACGACCGGATCTAGACGATGAGCGGAAGTCCGCTTGTCGGTAGATTGCCGGTGATCCTTCGAGGTGCAGGGGTCCCGGCGTAGCGGTCCATCGCTGGGAATCTGCACGGGATCTGTTTGACCTGGCTGGCTTGCACAACGAGCCGGGTCATCGCACGGACATCCATGCTGCCCAGAGGCGGTATCGACGACCGCTCATCAACTCGGATAGTCGAGTCAGAAGGGTATTCGCCTGTTACGACCCGCAGCCGAGACGAATTTCACCGGTGGATCGAGGCTCAGCGGTCGCTGCGCCTTGCGTAAGGCGCATCGCGCACTCCGCTGTGGATGACCTTAAAAATGATGACGGCGATGGGCGATGGCGATGACGCCGCGCCGCGCGGTCGTTGTCGCTGCCAGCGCGACCTGCAGCCCGAACCACGCTCCCAGGCCGACGCTGAACACGGACGCGAGCAACCCGACCCGAGTGCGCCCGCGTTCAACGCGGCGAGACGAGGACCACTGCGGCCCCCGCCAGACGAGTAGGGCCAACGCGCCCGCACGACCGTTGGCAGCCCGTTTTGAGGGTGGCACGAAAGGCCCGGCGCTACACGGTGAGGGTGTCGCGACGGAGACACCCGCTATTCACCTGGGGTTCAGATTCCAGCCGCTCTTAGACATTCCAGCCTGCCTAGCCTCGCTGTCGTTTGGACGATTGGAAGACGATTGGAGAGGACGCCGTGGAGAGTTCGCCCGCAGTTCGGTCGCGTGGAATCACTAAGTACTTTGCCGATGTGGTCGCGCTCGACGGGGTAGACCTCGACATCCCCCGCGGCCAGGTGCACGGCCTCGTTGGCCCGAATGGGGCCGGGAAGACCACGCTGCTTGGACTCCTGCTCGGGCTCTCCGTCGCGGACAAGGGCACGCTCGAGATCTTGGGCGCGC